>JAZRCD010000001.1:0-1912 GCA_045635425.1 Ructibacterium sp.
CCGGTACCAACTGTGAATACGATTCTGCCCGCGCCTTTGAACGTGCAGGCGGTGTGGCAGATGTACAAATCTTCAAGAACCTGAAAGCGGAGCATATTGAAGATTCTATCAGTCGGTTTGTAGATTTCATCAAGCAAGCACAGATTGTTATGCTCCCCGGCGGATTCTCCGGTGGTGACGAGCCGGACGGTTCCGGTAAGTTCATCAAGGCGGCATTCGAGAACGAGCGTGTGAAGGAAGCGGTTATGGAACTTCTCTATAAGAGAGATGGTTTGATGCTGGGTATCTGTAACGGATTCCAGGCACTTATCAAACTGGGTCTGGTTCCCTATGGTGAAATCCGCAAGGCGGAGAGTGATGGTCCTACCCTGACCTTCAACACCATCGGTCGTCACGTTTCCCAGATTGTTTCCACTCGGATTTCCTCTGTGAAGTCTCCTTGGTTCAGTGGTGTGGAATTGGGCGATATTCACCAGATTGCAGTTTCTCATGGTGAGGGTCGTTTCGTGGCAAGCCCTGAGACCATTGCCGAAATGGAGAAGAACGGACAGATCGCAACGCAGTACGTTGATCTGGAAGGCAATCCCACCTATGACATGCCTTATAACCCCAATGGCTCTTATTATGCTATTGAGGGTATCACCAGTGTGGATGGTCGTGTCTTGGGTAAAATGGGTCACTCCGAGCGTTTCAAGAGTGATGTGTTCAAAAACATCCCCGGTGACAAGGATCAGAAGATCTTTGCATCCGGCGTGAAGTACTTTAAATAAGCAAGATTGGACGCATGCCCTTTTTCGGGGTATGCGTCAGGCTCTTTTGTAAGGTGGTGTCAGCTCTATGAAAAAGATAGCAAGTTTTACAGTAGACCATCGGTTTATTACGGAGGGCGTCTATATTTCCAGAATCGACGGTGATGTAGTAACCTACGATTTGCGGATGCGAAAACCTAACACGGGGGACGTGCTTTCCAATGAGGCGATGCACTCTTTGGAACACTTGTTTGCAACCATGGTTCGCAACAGCCGACTCTCGGACAAGGTTATCTACTTCGGGCCGATGGGTTGCCAGACGGGATTTTATCTGTTGATGAGGAATGAGAACCATCAGGAGAATCTGGATTTGATTAAGGAGGTCCTGATTCAAATCAAGAACTATCAGGGTGAGATGCCCGGTAACAGCGAAATCGAATGCGGAAACTACCGTACCCTTGATTTGGAACTTGCTTTGAGAGAGGCAAATGACTATTACGAGAAAATCAAGGATTGGACCGCAAACAAGATGCAGTATTAAGCATTTCATACAGAAGCGAAAAATTTAATCTAAAGGAGAGATAGGATATGGCACAGGTTGCAATTGTTATGGGCAGTAATTCAGACCTGCCGGTAGTAAAAGGTGCAATGGAAAAGTTAAAGAAGTTCGGGGTGGATTTTGAAGCTCACGTAATTTCCGCACACAGAACCCCTTATCAGGCGGAGGAGTTTGCAAAGAAGGCAAAAGAAAATGGCGTAAAGGTAATCATTGCAGCAGCAGGTAAGGCGGCACACTTAGGTGGTGTGATTGCAGCGTATACCACCCTTCCCGTTATTGCACTTCCCATCCAGACATCCCTGATGGGCGGGTTGGATTCCTTGCTTTCCATGGTACAGATGCCTGCAGGCATCCCGGTGGCAACGGTTGCGGTTAATGGTGCAGATAATGCCGGAATCTTAGCGGTACAGATGTTGGCCCTTTCCGATTCTGAGCTGGCAGAAAAGTTAGAACAATTCAAAGTAGATATGGCGGCAGAGGTTATGAAGAAAGACCAACTGTTGCAGGACGAATTAAATCAATTATAATCTGAGGAGGAGTTAAGATGAGTCAGGCGTACAAAAATGCAGGTGTAGACGTAGAGGCCGGTAAGTCGGAGGCCAAG
>JAZRCD010000002.1:0-5398 GCA_045635425.1 Ructibacterium sp.
AGAACGCCCGGCATGATGGGACGACCGGGGAAATGCCCTTGGAAGAAGGGTTCGTTGATGGTGACATTCTTGATGCCAACCGCACGTTTTCCCGACTCCATTTCGATGATTTTATCTACCAGTAAGAAGGGATACCGATGAGGAATGGTCTCCATAATCTCCTGAATATTCATTTCCATAGTATTAATTCTCCCTTGCTTCGGCGCCGGTATAGGCCGCCAGAATTTCAGGCTTGTCCAGGGCAATTCCTGTACCCAAAGCCACACAAGTCTCCGGCTCCTTTGCGGTTCGGGTCTTGATACCTGTTTCAAACTGAATCAGGCGATCCAATCCGTAAAGCACCGAACTTCCGCCGGTAAGGATGATGCCGTTTGCACTGATGTCACCTACCAGTTCGGGAGGTGTTTCTTCCAGTACGTTCCGAATCTCGTCCACAATGGACATGATGGTTTCGCTCATGGCTTCATACACCTCATCGGAGGATATCTGGATGGTTCTGGGAAGTCCGGAGATCAGGCTTCTGCCACGAACATCCATGGCAAGAAGTTTTTCTCGTTTCCGAGCACCGCCCAATTTAATCTTCACTTCTTCTGCGGTACGCTCTCCAACCAGAACATTATATTTCTTCCGAATGTAACGGATGATGGCATCGTCCAGATTATTACCTGCAATTTTCAGGGATCTGCTTGCCACAATTCCTCCCAAAGAGAGAACCGCTATATCCGAGGTTCCGCCACCGATATCCGCCACGAAACTACCCCGAGGCTGGCTCAGGTCGATTCCGACACCAAGACCTGCCGCAAGCGGTTCCTCAACCAGATGAACTCTGGATGCACCTGCCTGCATGCCTGCATCAATCACCGCACGCTCCTCCACCTCGGTGATTCCGCAGGGAACCGAAATGGCAACCCGAGGCTTTAAGAGGCTTGCAAAAAACCCCCGTCGGGTCAGGCGTTGAAGGTAATACCGAAGCATCCGTTCGGTGATGGTGTAATCCGAAATAACCCCTTCTTTCAAAGGTCGTACTGCAATAATATTTTCAGGCGTTCTGCCCAGCATCTGCTGCGCCTCCCGTCCTACTGCTAAAAGTCGGTTGGTTTCCTTGTCCACCGCCACAACCGACGGCTCCCTTACAACAATTCCTCGACCCTTCATATGGAAAAGGATGTTGGAGGACCCCAAATCTATTCCGATATCTTGTCCAAACATATGTTAAAGTGCTCCTTTTATATTACAATTGTGTTACAGAGATGTTACAGGATTATTTTACACCATTTTGAATTGGGTGTCAATGGGTTCGACAGAATATTTTAAAAAGTTTTCTGTAAATGGATGGAATTCCAAAAAAAGGTCGGGTAAAACCCGACCTTTTTTAGAATTCTAATTGACTCTCGTGCATGGGGAAAAAGTCAAATCTCGGTTCCAGGAACTTCAACTCGTGGTTCTCGCCCACAAAATCATAGAGGGTATCGAAGATGCGGTTCCAATCCCAGAATTCCTCCCCGATGTTCAGGTAGGAAAGGAGGAGTTCGGTGCCTTGGGGTGCAACGGGGTGCATGAGCACGGTTGCCACACGAACCATATGGAACACATCACGAAGGACTTGCATCCGCTTTTCGTTGTTATCCTCTTTGTCTGCCTCGGCAATGTATTTTGCCCAGTACTTGTTGGCGTTTCGGATATAGGTATCCATCAGGCTCATCACCGAATGGAATTCCTGACGGTACATATACCGCTCGAACTTCAGGATGGTCTCTTTGGCTTCCTTGAGCACCTCTTCGGAAATCTCACCCATGGGGAGTTTGCCATCGGCATACTTCTGCGCCGTGTAGAAGCAGGAACGTGCCACACGGTTGAATACGTTGGAGAGGAGTTTGCCCTCTTTCAGAACCGGATCGGCATCCTTTTCGTTGGCGATGGGGTTTAAGGGCTTAGGCTGGAAGCTGACACTCTTTAAGCCAAGGCCCAGACTCAGGAAGTGGGCACGAAGTTGCTCGGGGGTGTAATATGCCAGCAAATCCTCTGCCATGGGCGGTTTTACCGCACCGCTGGAACTTGCCTTCTTGTTCAGGAACAGAATATGGTTATTGGCAACCAGAGTGGGGAGGGTCAACTGACCGTCCTCGGGGGAGGCGGTAAGCACTTCCTTCTTGCCTTGGGTTGCCATAAAGAGTACCATTTCGGCAATACCATAGAAGTAAATATTGTCCTGACCCATAAACTGATATACCTTGGCATCCTTACTGCACCAGAACTTCTTCCACTCGTTCTCGTCCTTGCCAATGCTCTTCAAATAGGTCTTGGTAAAGGAGATGGGCGCCCAGAGGGATTCGGGCCATACCCAGATGGTAAGTCCTGTTTCGCCCTCGATTACGGGTGCAGGAACACCCCATTCGATGTTACCGGTCAGGCGGAAAGGCACCAAGGTCTTTCCTGCACGGAACCGAATATCATGGGCGTTGAGTACCGCTTTGGCGGCATCCCGCTCCGCCAGATCCTTAAACTCCAAGGAGAAAGAGGTCTTGTTGGCGGCGGTATTGAGGCCGTGGGGAGGAAGTTCCCCTTTCAGGGTCTCGTACTCTTCCAGATAATCATTCTTTACATAGAGGATGGGGGGTGTCATAAACTCGCCGATGGTGTTGGCAACCAGGGGACGAACATCCTCCCGCTCCGAAATATCCTTCACAAAGTCCTCCATATAGGACTGGAACTTGGTCAGGTCAATATACCAGTTGGTTACATCCCGCATTTCGGGTGTTTCACCTGTCAGGGTGCTCTTGGGATCAATCAAATCCTCGGGCATGTACTGGTGACCCATGGAACACTCGTCTGCATAACCCTTGTCGGAGGTACAGTTTTCTACGGGGCACTTACCCACTACCTGACGGCCGTTTAAGAACTGACCTGCCTTGGCATCGTAGAACTGGCGGGTTACCAGTTTTTCAAGATACCCGTTCTCGTACCAGAGTTCCATCAGTTCGTTGGTGAGCTTTTCGTGTTCTTCTTTGGCATCGTCCAATCCCGATGCAGCAAAGAGGCTCAAGCTGATATTATAATCGTTCAGGGTCTTTTTCTGGCTTTCGTGGTTGCCGCGAACAAAGTCCTCAATGGTTCCCTCAAAACCCTGCTCCTCGCAAAGGGAACGGTAACTCTCGGCAATGGGGGAGCCGTAGCAGTCGGTACCGGAGACAAAGACCACATTTTCCTTGCCGATACGGTCACGGAGGAACCGCGCCATCACGTCCGCCTGAACAAACACACCACCTACATGACCGAAGTGGAGTTTCTTGTTACCATAGGGCATACCGCCGGTAATAACGGCACGTTTGGGGAACTCAGGTCTTGGCAGATCCAGAATGTTTTCCCGTTCTTTTCTGAAATCCCGATTATCGGGACGATTATCTTTTCCCATCGTAATTTTCCTTTCTTATGCCATTGCTTTTTCGATTCTGCGACGCATAGCATCCTCGCCGATGATGTGGTTAATCTCCCACAGATCGGGGGAGTTGGTTCTTCCAACCACCGCCACACGGATTACATTGCTCACATCGGTGATGCTTCCCTTATACATATCGGGGTTCTTCTTGTAATCCTTGGGCTTTAAGGCATAGTTGAGCGCCTCGGCAATCTCACGCACCTTCTGGAACCATGCGGAATTGTCATCGCTATGGTCATAGTTTGCAAGGTAGCGGGTGAGAATTTCCTTCTTGTCCTCCTCGGATACGTTCTCGGGGAAGGGACTTTCGGGAACAAAACTCTCGTCAAAGTAGAAGGAGAGGAACTGACGTGCCTGCTTCCAGTTGGTCAGGTCCTTACGGGGACGGTCTCCCGTTCTGCCCACATCAATAATGGTCTCCGAGAAGGTGCGATCCTTGGTAAAGAGGGCATAGAACTCAGGATCGTATTCCTTCAGCCATGCGGACATCTTGTCATAAATCTCCTTTGCAGGAATCCGAAGCAGGGTTTCCTGACTGACAGAGTCAAACTTCATCATATCAAAGAGGGCACCGGAGGTTCCCATCTTCTCTAAGGTAAACTCAAAATCGTTAAGGGGTGCATCGGGGTTCTCCAGGCGCCATTCCTCGAAGTTGGAGTTCAAGACCACCATCAGGTATTCCCAAACCGCCTCGGGAACATAGCCTGCCTCACGGTAGTAGTTCAGACCGAGTTCGGGGTCCTTCCGCTTGGAAAGTTTCCGCTTGGTGTCTCCATCCATCTTCATGAGTACGGTAGTGTGACAGAAGATGGGGCGCTTCCAACCCAAGGTGTCGAACAACTGGGCGTGCATGGGAGCGGTGGAGAGCCACTCCTCACCACGGACTACGTGGGTGGTCCGCATGAGGTGATCATCCACCACATGTGCAAAGTGGTAGGTGGGGATGCCGTCGGACTTTAAGAGGACAAAGTCCTGATAGTTCTCTTGCAGTTTCAGCATGCCACGGATGCCGTCGAAGAGTTCCACCGTATTTTCAATATTGCCGTTACTGCGGAATCTTAATACATATTCCTCGCCCTTGGCGATTCTTTCTTCAATCTCTTCCAGAGACAGGTCACGACAGAGCGCCCATTTGCCATAGTAACCAAAGTTGTCCTTGCCTGCAATCTGGGTTTCACGCATTTCGGCAAGACGTTCCTCGGTACAGAAGCAGGGGTAAGCATAACCCTTCTTTACCAGTTCCTTGGCAAAGCATTGGTAGATATCCTTTCTCTGACGTTGGCGGTAGGGGCCATAGGCTCCGTTATCTCCCTCTACGGTGGCACCCTCGTCAAAGGTAATGCCAAAATAGTCCATGGAGGAGATAACCAGTTCTACTGCACCTTCCACCTCACGCTTGGCGTCGGTGTCCTCTACCCGAAGGAAGAATCTGCCGCCGCTCTGGTGTGCAAGGCGTTCACCGATGATGGCGTTGTAAAGGTTACCCAAGTGAACAAATCCGGTGGGGCTGGGTCCGATACGAGTTACCTTGGCACCCTCGGGAAGGTCACGTTGGGGGTATTCTTTTTCATAATCCTCGGGGGATTTGGTAATATGGGGAAACAGCAGTTCCGCTAAGCGATTGAAATCCATATATGTTACCTCTTTCGTCTAAAATTCGTAGGATCTTTCTAAATCTTTATTTTACCCGTTTTTGGGGAAAAAGTCAAGAATTTAAGAAGAATTTTTATGTTTCTTCACCCACTCGTAAGAGCGTGACGCTCCACCCATTGCCGGATTTTATCCGTGGTAAGGATTTACCACAGTCTACGGAGCCACATGCTGTTGCAAAAAGATAATGGTTGACGGCGGTGCCGCTCCACCCATTGGCGGATTTCGTTTTATTTCTCTCGCCTTGCCCAATTGCGCTCGCCCACCCGAGCGCCTCTCTCCACCCCTTCGGTGTGGATTCGACCAAAAGGG
>JAZRCD010000003.1:0-2237 GCA_045635425.1 Ructibacterium sp.
TACAACTGCAAGGACGAGAAAGAAAAAGAGAAACTGAAGGTTAAACGCAATGCCATTTTACAGGAGGAAAGAGAGCGACGAGAAGAGTACGACCATGCGGCATACCTACTGCAGAAAGTGATTGATGAACGGATGAGCGGAAGTAAGTGCAAGCGATTCTGGGAAAGGAGCGTCAAATGAAATTCGGATACAAATGCGATGAGCCAATGGCGGACAAAAAGTTCCTGTTCCCATGCGATCATGATTGCGAGCATTGCGTTGCTGGAATGAAGTTCGTTAAAGGAACTGGCTGGGTTCATGTTCCGGCCGGTAGTCTTGACAAGTTCATGGATAAGAAACTTTACGAGAGAAACTTGAACATCATAAGCGAGTTTGTAAAGGCGGTGATCAAATGAAGTACACATATTGGACACAGACGGGCCCGGTTAACGTCGATGTTGACGAGAAGTGGATGGAAATCCTAAAGGAAATGGACAGAGAGGAATACAACGCTAATCAGAAAGAAACAAGGAGGCATGTTGAATTGGATGTAAGCAGAGACAAAAGCCAGTGGTTAGATAATAACGAGGAACCGATTGAAGATACAATATGCAGGCTCGAAACTGCTGAGGCCCTTGATGAGGCAATCGCAACCTTAACGGCGAAACAAAGAGACGTGTTTATGGCCATTCACTTTTATGGATTTAATATTAGTGAGGTTGCGAAAATAAAAGAGCTGAACAAATCAACGGTTGCAAGACATTTGAACGCCGCAGAAAAAAAGTTAAAAAATTTTTTATAAACTATGCAACAAAACGCCCTTTTCCTGACTATATATGAGGGGGTAAATATTACAGAAACAATATCCAACCGAATTCGGTAAAACAATAGCTGTCACTGTTTACCCTATTTTGAACAGAACCCGGCACGCCTCTCAACGATGCGGACCACGCCGGGTCATTTGAGAAACATCAACTTTCTCATGAGAAACTTCAACTATCTCTTGAGAAACATCAACTTTCTCCTTTTCAAACGGATACGGGGCTCGACCCACTGCCGGACTTGGCGGAGGGCCCAGAGCCTCAATCCACTTTTAAGAGGATTATGGATATAAAGTTGTTTGTATTTTGGATCGGCGGCATGCCTGAATATATAAAGATGTGACTTGACACGTGGAAAGTTCATTTTGTGATAATGAACCGTGAGAACATTGGCCAGTACACAGACATGCCGCTCTGTTAAAAGAGGCGAGGAAATGAAATTCAAATACATCATCATGGCTGGCGGCGAGTACGTCAAGTGGGAAACGCCGAGGCACCTGCTAACATTTAAGGGTGAGCGGATAATCGACAGAACCATTCGCCAGTTAAAGGAACAGGGAATTAATGACATCTCGATCAGTAGCAACATTCCGAAGTGGTTCAATGATTGCCACGTTCCTGTTCTGTACCATGATAACCACTACGTCGCGAGGGAATACAACAACATGGATGGGTACTGGTGCAACTGCTTCTACCCGTTAAATGTTCCGGCTGTATACCTTCATGGCGACGTTGTGTTTAGTGATAACGCAATCAAGACAATCATCGATCAAGAGACACTTAATTATGACTTCTTTGCTTCTGGGCCACCATTCCCGGCGAACTATCCGAAGCCATACGAGGAACCGTTTGCATGGAAGATCGTGGACCAAGACAGGCTGCACATGGCTCAGAGAATCACTAAAGAGATGGACAAGCAAGGGAAGTTTGCAAGGCGGCCGATCGCTTGGGAGTTCTGGGCAGTGCTTAGAGGTCAACAGGATGTAAACCATATCGACTTCAACAGCTTTGTTAAGATCAACGACGGCACGTGTGACATTGACAACCCGAACGAGATACCAATGCTAGAAAGGATGCGGTTATAGTGCGGGACTTCGCTAGAGAGTTTTACAAATCGACTCGCTGGAAGAGGGCTCGAGAGGCATACCTAAAGGAGCGCAGGTATATATGCGAAGTGTGCGGCGGTGTTGCAGATACTGTTCATCACATCGAACATCTCAATACCACAAATATCAATGATCCAGATATTACTTTGAACGAAAACAATCTCATGGCTGTGTGCCGTGACTGTCATGCTAAAATACACAGCAAAGTAGAGCGCAGGTTTGTTTTAGATGAGAATGGCGACATAATTGTGCTACCGGACAAAAAATAAAACGATTCGCCAAAAAATCTTGTGCCCCCCCACAAAAGGTACACTATACCTCCGCACAGGAC
>JAZRCD010000004.1:0-5011 GCA_045635425.1 Ructibacterium sp.
AGGGATGCATCATATCCATTACATTCCCCATAGATAAGGTAGATAGGAAGGTACAATCCCCACGCAGTATATTGCGTCTGAGAATCTACGCCCTCAAATGTTTCACCTGTTTGATTATCGTGTATTGCTACCGAAACATTTCCGCTGATACCATTACCTTGAATATATGCCCGAATTGCTTCATCCACACGTTCTTTTTTTGCAATTACCGTCGATTCCGTGGTTGGTGTAGGATCATCTATAGGTGTAGGATCATCTATAGGCGTCGGATCGTTATTCTTACTTATCAGCATATATGCAACAACAGAAATCGCAATGACAATTACTGTCAGGAGGACTACCATAGCTGCAACAACACCACTACTCGATTTCTTTTTAGGATAGGAACCTGACTCATAATACATACCATAATCTGCATATTCGTCAACCTCTTCCTGCCGGTATCCGGTTTGATTGTAGCCTCCGTTTACCGCCATTCCACAGGCTTTGCAAAATTTCATATCAGGATTCAACGGCGCTCCGCAATTTCCACATGTTGCCGATTGACTTGATTGAGGTTGCTGTGTCTGAACATTGCTATAACCGCCGGCCTCACATCCGCAATTTCTACAGAACTTGGCATTGCCTTGAAGTTCTTGTCCGCAGTTTCCACATACTCTCATGTTCTACGATACCTCCTCTATCACATCTATCCCAAATTATACCATTATCTATTTTTTCTGTCAAATATTACTGCTTTACCTTAGGAGTTGTCCGCCATTTTCCCGAGAACAAGAAACAAAGACCGATGATAATCGGTACAAATCCCGCAATAGCATCTCCGTACCAGAAGCCAAGACATTCCATGCCAAGACCAAAGCCCAAAAGTGCCGCAATACCGATTCGGCTGATGATGCCATCAATGATGGCAACTGCCAGATTCAGTTTGGTGTTACCGGATCCGTTAATCAAGGAGAAGCTTACGCTTCTGGTTGCAGAACCGAACAGATTCAGAATAATGGGCGCCACCAAAATTCCTGCAAGAGCAAGAACCTCTGCATCGTTGGTGAATGCCGCAAAAATCTGGTTGGGGAACAATAGCATCACTGCAGTCAAAGCAACGGTGATGATCAGGCTACATACACTGATGGTATTGAGAATTTTGGGAATTCTCTCATCCTTTTTTGCACCCAGATTCTGACCTACCATAGCACTTCCTGCTGTGGTGAAGGACTGAGAAATAATAGCACTCATCACGTTAATCTTATTATAAACGCCTGCCAAAGCGGAGAATACCACACCAAAGAGGTTAATCCATGCCATCAGAATGGTCTTGGAAAGACATACTGCCGCTGACTGAATTGCCATGGGAACACCAAGACTAATCATCCGCTTTAAGGCTCTTTTCTCCATTTTAAAACTCTTGAGTTTGAAGTCAAATCCAAACTTCTCACGATTACAATAAAGGTAAATCAAAGATACCACAAAGCTGACACCCTGACCGATGACGGTGGCAAGTGCCGCACCGAACACTTCCATATCCATATAGGCAACAAACAGGATATCTAAGATAATATTTAAAACAGCTGCAATGGCAATGAATACAAAGGGGCGTTTACTATCACCCATGCCACGCAGGATAGCACTGACAATGTTATACCCGTAGATAAACACAAGACCAACGATACATGTCACGGTATAGTCCATAGTATATTGGAAGGATTCTGCCGGAGTATTTACCCAATGAAGGATATTCTCACGAATTACAAAGCAAATACCGGTCATAGAAAGTGCCGCCAGAAGCAAAAAACTGAACATGGTACCGATTGTATGCTTAACCCCTTCCATATTATTAGCGCCCACATCCTGCGCTACCAAAACTTGTCCTGCTGAGGAAAATCCCATAGCCAAAAAGGTCAAAAGATGTAACAGGTCACCACCGATGGATACGGCAGACATACCCGCACCACCGATACATTGACCTACTACCATCATATCTACAATATTATAAATCGCCTGCAATGCATTGGAAAGAAACAAAGGCATGGTAAACTTTAAAAGAAGCTTAGTTACATTACCTTTGGTTAAATCTGTCACCATCGTATTGCTCATAACATTCTTCCTTTCCTACCGAATTTTTCGTTTACTCACGGAAAATACCGCCGACGCAGTTTTCTGCTTCGGCGGTATTCGTGTTATTACTAATCCTTAGTAGTTTTCCCGTGCATGGTAATGAGTATGTAAAAGCTCATGTGCCTTATGACCACCGGGCTCGCCCAGGAATTCCTCGTAGAGCATGGTGATATCGGGATTCAAATGGCTCTTTCTGATAGGAGCCTTTGCATCTTCGCTGTAAAGTGCCTTTGCACGTTCCTTCTTCAGGTCGATACCCATCTGGGTTCTTGCAGGAACGATAGGCTGACCGCCACCGGTTACACAACCGCCGGGACAAGCCATAACTTCGATGAAGTCATACTCTGCTTCGCCGTTCCGAATGGACTCTAACAGCTTACGAGCATTGCCCAGACCATGTACAATGGCAAGACGAACATTCAAATCACCTACAGGAACAACAGCTGTCTTGATACCTTCGGTACCACGAACCTGCTCGAATTCGATGGAGGTCAGTTCTTGACCTGTGAGCTTTTCAGCCACGGTACGGAGTGCCGCTTCCATAACACCACCGGTTGCACCGAAGATAACGCCGGCACCGGATGCTTCCTCGAAGGGATTGTCAAACTTCTCGTCAGGCAGTTCAGCGAACTTAATACCTGCTTCTTTAATCATCTTCGCCAGTTCTCTGGTGGAGATTACGATATCTACATCACGCAAACCTGCTGCCTCCATTTCCTCTCTGCTGCTCTCAAACTTCTTAGCAACACAAGGCATAACGGATACGGTTACGATGGACTTAGGATCGATACCGTTCTTTTCAGCATAGTAACTCTTAATGATAGCACCAAACATCTGGTGAGGAGACTTACAAGTGGAGAGGTTCTCCAAGAAGTCAGGGAAGTTATGCTCACAGAACTTAATCCAACCGGGGCTACAAGAAGTAATCATGGGCAACTTGCCGCCGTTCTGGATTCTGGAGATTAACTCATTACCCTCTTCGATGATGGTAAGGTCTGCACCGGTATCGGTGTCAAAGGTCTTGTCAAAACCAAGGCGACGGAGCGCTGCTGCCATCTTTCCGGTTACAGGAGTACCGATAGCCATACCGAACTCCTCGCCCAAAGCCGCACGTACTGCAGGAGCAGTCTGTACGATAACAACCTTGCTTTCGTCTGCTAAAGCTTCCCAAACCAAATCGGTGCTGTCCTTTTCACGAAGTGCACCGGTGGGACAAGCTACGATACACTGACCGCAGTTTACACAAGGTACATCATTCAAGGACATATCAAAGGGACTTGCGATGGTGGTTGTAAAACCACGCTCAGTTGCATCGATAACTGCAACTGTCTGGATGTTCTTACATGCGCTGACACAACGACGACAAAGAACACACTTGTTGTTGTCACGAACCAAAGAAGGAGAAAGTGCATCTACTTCGTATTCGTTCCGAACACCTTCAAAACTAATATCAGTGATACCCAGCTCTTCACTTAATGTCTGGAGTTCACAGTTTTGGTTTCTTGCACAAGTTAGACACTTTCTGTCATGATTGGAAAGAAGCAATTCCAGAGTAAGTTTCCGAGATTCACGAACCTTGGGGGTATTGGTGAATACTTCCAAGCCTTCGGAAACAGGGTATACGCAGGCAGCCTGCAGAGCACGAGCACCCTTAATCTCAACCACACACATACGGCAAGAACCGGTCTGGCTGACATCTTTCAGGTAACACAGAGAAGGAATGTCGATTCCAACCTCACGAGCCGCCTCCAAGATGGTATAATTGGCAGGAACGGTTACTTCCTGACCGTTAATCTTTAAAGTTACGTTTTCCATTTCTATCGTCCCCCTTTCTTATTGTCTTACAATGGCGTCAAACTTACACTTGTCCATACAAGCACCACACTTGATACATTTTTCGGTATCAATCACGAAGGGATTCTTGATTTCGCCGGAAATTGCACCAACAGGACAAACCCTGGAACAAGCACTACAACCCTTACACTTATCAGCAATGATGGTGTAGGAGAGCAAATCTTTACATACGCCGGCAGGACACTTCTTATCAACAACGTGAGCTACATACTCATCGCGGAAGTACTGCAGAGTGGAAAGAACCGGGTTGGGAGCACACTGACCCAGACCACACAGAGATGCGGACTTGATGTGCTTTGCCAATGCTTCCAGCTTATCCAAATCCTCTAAGGTACCCTGACCCTTGGTAATCTTGTCGAGAATCTCGTGGAGTCTCTTGGTACCAACACGACAGGGAGTACACTTACCGCAGGACTCATCCACGGTGAACTCTAAGTAGAACTTTGCGATATCAACCATACAGTTGTCTTCGTCCATAACGATCAGACCACCGGAACCCATCATGGAACCGAGCGCGATTAAGTTATCGTAATCAATCGGAACATCAAAGTGTTCTGCAGGGATACAACCGCCGGACGGACCACCGGTCTGTGCTGCCTTGAACTTCTTACCATTTGGAATACCACCGCCGATATCTTCTACAACTTCGCGGAGAGTAGTACCCATAGGGATTTCTACGAGACCGGTATTGGTAATTTTACCACCGAGAGCGAATACCTTAGTACCCTTGCTCTTTTCAGTACCCATGGAAGCAAACCAGTCAGCACCATTTAAGATAATCTGAGCGATATTTGCGTATGTTTCAACGTTATTTAAAAGTGTTGGTTTTTCCCAAAGACCCTTAACTGCAGGGAACGGCGGACGTGGACGAGGTTCACCACGGTTACCTTCGATTGATGTAATCAAAGCTGTTTCCTCACCACAAACGAATGCACCTGCACCAAGACGGATGTCAAGGTCAAAGTCAAAGCCTGTGTCGAAGATATTTTTACCAAGTAGGCCGTATTCCTTTGCCTGATTGATAGCAACACGAAGTCTTTCTACG
>JAZRCD010000005.1:0-1804 GCA_045635425.1 Ructibacterium sp.
CCGCTTGGCCTCCGACTTTGAAAAGATAGCGAACTGTACGGTGGTGGTTGAACCGAAATGGGGAGAACTTTCCGTTAGCAGGACAGGTGTCACCGAAAAGGTGTGGCATTTTGAAATTTCCGCTGTTGACGCAATGACCAAAGGAAAGGTTTATTTGGGCGCATTTGATTCCCAAGAGCGTTTGGTGGGAATGTCAATGGTTGATGTTTCAGAGGAAGACTCCGTTAGTATTACGATGGAAAAGCCGGATGTGCCTGTCGCATACTTTAAGGCGTTCATCTGGAAGGAAAATCTTAAACCACTTTCTGAAATGGGATATCTCAGTAACAATTAAAATAGATTTCTTCTTAGAGAATGCGGATTTGCCATAATGAAAAGACGAATGAGGGAAATAAAAAAGAGGCTTCTTTAGAAGCCTCTTTTTTTGTTAACTTTCACATCCGGACAGTAATTTTACCAGACATGCCACGGAGGTTATCAAGAGCGAGAAGAATGCCAGCAGGAGACCTGCAAAGATAGCACCGACCACAGAGGTTGCAGCAAAAGTAACTGCCAAGAGAATCAGGGAGAGTAGAATCGTCCCCAAAATTCCGATAATCAAGGTGGATAGTGCAGAACAAACGCAGGTTCTCAAACTGAAGCCGTTGTTGGCAGAAGCTGCCAAAGCAGTCAGGCCAAGATAAACCACGGCAATCCCAAAGACAACCCACAAGAAGGCAGGGGTCAGGGTGATGATTCCGTTGATGGTCAAGAATCCGGTAATGATACCGATGATGATGCTTGCCACAACAGAAATCGCTGTGCAATCGCATCTGCAAGAACAATTACAGTTGTTCATCATATTAAATTCACCTCCCACAAGCATTATATGAAAAGGATGTGGGATGGGTACAAGGTTTTTAAATTTATTTCAAATTTTGTGCGGAAAGGGTCATCCGCAGTTGGAGGTAAGATTTTTGCGATAAGAGCCGGGACTTACTTGCATAAGGTTTTTGAATACCCGACAAAAAGCTTTCGAATCGGAAAAGCCCACCTGCAGAGCAATTTCCTCGATGGAATCTTTGCTTTCACGAAGATGCATACAAGCAATTTCTACCCGATGTCGATTTAACACCTGATAAAAGGTTTCACCCACAATCTTCTTAAATACCCTGCAGAAATGACTCTTGCTGTATCCGCATTGCTGACAGACATAGTCGATATCCAGTTTCGTGGCATATTCGTTATAGATGATTTGAATGGATTTTTCTACCTTTTGAATTTCAAGAATCTCCTGGGAACGATGCGCCTGTGATGAAGTCTTGGAAAAATGCTGAAGAATCAGACTGCTGATCAAAGAGAGGAGTCCGCTGATGGTCAGGGAGGAAAACTCGGTGCGGTTTTGATGTTGCCGAGCCAGTTCCTTCAAGAGGCGCAGAAGGTTCTCGGTTGCATCAAGGGATGAATTTTGGTTGAGAACGGTATCAAACTCTGCATTCAAAAAATTGTCGAAGTATTCCCCCAAAAAACCGGGACCCAGTTCCACTGTCATCATGATGCCGTTGTTTTCGGATTTGATTTGATGTGCCGCCATAGGCTTTACAAAGGCGAGATCTCCTGAATGGAGAAGATATTCTTTGCCATCTATGATGATGGTATAGTTGCCTTCCATGCAATAACTGAGTTCCAATTCCGGATGGCGATGTGCCGGAAAGTCGAATGCCTCGTTGATGGAAACAAAGTAGGCGGTTTTTCCCATAAGCAATTTTTGGTAAAGCATTTTCTCAACTCCCTTGAATTTACTATATCATATAGAAAAATGTTA
>JAZRCD010000006.1:0-2338 GCA_045635425.1 Ructibacterium sp.
AGTTTGTTGGTTCTGCTGGGTTTTGAACGGGGGATTTGGTGGGTATCACACGAAAAACAAGGTATTTTAAACTTCATTTCTTCCATTCCCTGTGATACAATGCGCATAGAGTCGTTTTGTGCAAATGGCAGGGAACCCCCGCACCTGTAGTCTTGCCATTACAGACATCCCCGGTTTGAGAAAGTGCTCGTCTCACTGGCTATCCGGAACACATTCACTAATCCGAGAACCGAGAAAGATCTGCACAATCTATGACGGAAAGAGATGATATTGATGAAATGCAAAATCACAGCAATGCTGACCTGTATGTGTTTGCTTACAGCCCTCGCCGGATGCGGAACACCCACTGTCCCTGTCAGCACACCGGAAGGTATTGTGGAAACAAGTGCCGAAATGCCGATTTCAAATCCCGAGGATTCGGCAGATGAAGCTGCTGCAAACGATTCAATATCAACCACCACAGAAGAACCCGAGGTTCTAAGCTACGATCAGGTGCTATTTGGTGCTGATGTGCTGAATGTTGACTTTACCATTCCAGAAGAGGATTGGGCCTACCTGATGGAAAACGCCACGGAAAAACCGTGGATCAGTGGTGATGTCACCATTGATGGAGAGACCTTTGAAAATGTCGGTATCAAAACCAAAGGAAATACCTCTTTGTCCACCGTTGCCATGTCTGGCAGCGATCGATTCAGTCTGAAGGTCAACTTTGGGAAATACAAAGAGGATCAGACCTGTTTTGGACTCGATAAGCTGGCACTGAACAACATCTTTGCAGACAACACTTATCTGAAGGAATATATGTCCTATCACTTGTTCCACTATATGGGCGTTCCCGCTCCCCTTTGCACCTATGCAAAAATCACAGTCAACGGGGATTTCTACGGTCTATATTTGGCGGTAGAGGATACGGACAGCAGTTTTCTGGACAGAAATTATGGTGCCGACACCAAGGTGGAAGCATATAAACCGGAAAACCTTGAATTCGATGGCATGCCCCAATTCCCTCGGGGCGACAACGATTCGGAAGAGGCCGGCGGCGGATTCCCTGGTGGCTTCCCGCCACCCGGTGAATTGCCGGATTTTGAGGGAGGATTTCCCCCACTCCCCGGTGACTTTCAACTGCCTGAGAATTTTTCTCCACCGGGAGGGTTTATCGGATTTGGCGGCATGGACAGCGGGGTCAGCTTGAAGTATGTTGACGACGATCCGGAGAGTTATCAAAGCATTTTTGATAACAACATTACAAAAATCAAGGAGAAAGACCAGATACGACTGATTGCGTCCCTCAAGGGAATCAGCGAATCCGAGGGCAGTGATCTGGAGCAGTACATCAATGTGGACGAAATCCTGCGTTATACCGCTTGCAATGTATTCCTTGTAAATATGGACAGCTATTTCTCCCACATGGGACATAACTATGTTCTGGCTGAGGAACAGGGCATTGTTTCTATGATTCCATGGGACTATAATCTATCCTTTGGCACACACGAGATTTCTTCTGCCTCCGAAGCTATCAATTATGCCATCGACACCGTGTTTAGCGGCACCACTGCCGAGGAACGTCCCATAGTCGGCAAGCCTTTGGCAGATGATACCTATCTGGAACGTTACCATGATTATCTGCGGGAAATTGCAGAGGATTATATCGGTTCCGGCCTGTTTTCTGAAACGCTTCAGGAAAAGTATGAACTTCTTGACCCCTATGTGCAGGAAGATACCACCTCTTTTGGCGGATATGATGCCTTTCCTACAGGCGTTTATAGTCTGTATCTCTATGGAACACTGCGCGCCGAGAGCATTCTGGGACAACTGGAGGGAACCATTCCTGCAAAAGCCGAAGAGCGAACCGATTTCACTTCCCTCGTGGATGCTTCCTATTTGGATATGAGCAATCTGGGAACCATGGGCAGAGGCAGATTGGGGAGAAACTGAACGGAAATCCGGTTTACTAAAACAATGTCATCTATTTGAGTCACGCATGATGCCGTGTGCATCCGAAAAAATGCAAGGCGAAAAACCTCGAAGCCGCAAGGCTTTCGGGGTTTTTTCTTACCCTTTTCAGAGTGTGCAACAAAAAGATGCAATCCGCTGATTTGGGGTGTTCGACAGGATTTGAACCAAAACATGGACGATTCAGGGCCGATTTTGCGAGATTATTTCTCACAAAATCGGCCCATTTTTCGTTTTTCTCAAAAGTTTGTTGGTTCTGCTGGGTTTTGAACGGGGGATTTGGTGGGTATCACACGAAAAACAAGGTATTTTAAACTTCATTTCTTCCATTCCCTGTGATACAATGCGCATAGAGTCGTTTTGTGCAAATGGCAGGGAACCCCCG
>JAZRCD010000007.1:0-4573 GCA_045635425.1 Ructibacterium sp.
GTTATGCCATTTAGCCGATTGGTTAATATGTATCACCCATACCACGAAGCTGATGAAATGAAAACAATAGAAGTAATACAAGAACTTTTCCCAAACACTTCTGCATTAAAAACACTACGCAAAAAAAGAAAACTCACACAAGAACAGCTTGCCATATTAAGCGGAGTTAATATCCGCACCATCCGTTCCTATGAACAAGGAACAATCGACCTTGCAAAAGCACAGGGCGAAACCCTTTTAATGCTTGCAAAAGCACTAAATTGTTCCGTGGAGGATTTGCTTAAATAACCTCCGCCATACCCATGCCACATTCATCGACTCATTTCCAGGGATGTTGAGATTACAATGAATAGTGCAATATGGCATCGGGGAATTTTGCAAAAATAATGCAAAAAAACCCTTGACAATAGGGATTACCTAATGTCAAGGGGTTTAGAATTCGTTGTTATTTCAATGATTAGAAGTATCTCTTCAAAAGTCCTTCAAGGCCTTTACCGTGTCGTGCTTCGTCGCGGGCCATTTCGTGAACGGTGTCGTGGATAGCGTCCAGACCATTCTTTTTAGCGCAAGCGGCCAGATCGAACTTACCCTGGGTTGCACCATACTCGCAGTCTACTCTCCAAGCCAAATTGTCCTTGGTGGTTGCTTTCATGTTAGGTTCTAAATCTTCACCCAGCAGTTCTGCAAACTTTGCAGCGTGCTCTGCTTCTTCGAAAGCTGCCTTTTCCCAGTAAAGACCAACTTCGGGATAACCCTCTCTGTGAGCGATACGAGCCATGCAGAGATACATACCAACCTCGGCACACTCGCCGTTGAAGTTTGCCATCAACTGTTCGAAGATATATTTTTTATCCTCTTCGGAAATGTCGGGATTGTTCTTTACGGTCTTACCGTAAACGCCGTACTCGTGCTCTGCAGCAAGTGCAGCACCTGCTACCATCTCAGTGAACTTTGCGCCGGGAACCTTACATACCGGACAAGCTTCGGGAGCAGCCTCTCCCTCGGGAACATAACCACATACAGGACATACCCATTTTTTCATAATAAATTACCTCCAAAAATAAATTTAATATAGTATAAGTTTATTATTTTTCATTTGTAGAAAGACATCCTTTGCAGACGCCCCGATAGATCAAACTGTGCCGATCAATCAAGCCGAAATCGGCGTCTGTGGCAAGTTGGTCAATCGTTTTATCATAAGGAAGAGGAAAATCAAAAAGCTTTCGACATTCCCGACAGTAAAAATGATCGTGAGGATCGGTGTTATAATCAAAATGGTCGGTGCCGTCTCCGATTTCCATCCGAAGAATGTTCCCGGCTTCTGCCAGTTGGGAAAGATTCCGATAAACTGTCCCAAGGCTAATGTTGGGAATCAGTCGGCTAACCTCTTGGTAAACCCAATCGGCGGTAGGGTGGGAAGTAGTATTCGCCAACACTTCCAGTACAGCCGCTCGCTGTTTACTATGTCTGGTTACTTTCGTTTCCGCCATTTGAACACCTCCTAAAACGATAATAGGAATTATTACTGTTTAGAATATACACAATCTCAGAACATTTGTCAACACCTTTTTTAAAATTTTTAAAAATTTTTTCAAAACCCCTTGACGAATAAAAAAAAGATGCTATAATAAAATTAAAGGTCAAAGAAAGTCAAAGTCAAAATTTGGCGAATAAAGAAAGGCGGTGAAGGTGTGCAACTGAGTAATATTATAGAAGAATGGATTAAGGAAATGATGCAGACACAGGATGGCATTGTTGAATTAAAGAGAAACGAACTTGCAACCAGGTTTCATTGTGTGCCCTCCCAAATCAATTATGTAATTTCCACTCGGTTTTCTCCGGAGAGAGGATATATTGTAGAAAGTCGGAGAGGCGGCGGCGGATACATTAAGATTCAAAGGGTACTTCCCAAGGAGGGCGGAGCCTTAATGCACGTGGTCAACATGATTGGACAACGGCTTGGGGAACGAGATGCACAGGTTTTGGTACAAAATTGTTTTGATTATGATTTGATTACCCAAAATGAGGCAAAGATGATGATAGCGGCTTTGAGTGATCGGACCATACCTATCCAGCAACCGGAGCGGGATATTTTGCGGGCAAGAATTTTAAAGAATATGTTGCTGACTTTGAGTTAAGGAGGACGAAATTATGAAATGTCAAAAATGTCAGGCGCGAGAAGCGACCAACCATATAACAGAAGTAATCAACGGACAGAAGATGGAACTGCATCTGTGTAGCGAATGTGCAGCCAAGTCGGAGGAATTTCAGAATATCAAGTCGGGGTTTGATTTTGGCATTGGAGATTTCTTGGGAGGGATTTTTGGCGGCAAGCAAAAAACGCTCTCGGGAGATGCGGCGGCAAAGACGGGGGATGTTTGTCCCATATGCGGTATGCCGTTTGAACATTTTTTGCGCAAGGGTCGATTGGGATGTGGTGAGTGCTATAGTGTGTTCCGCAATCGGCTGGAGCGTCCATTAAGACAGATTCACGGTACTTGCGAACATGTGGGCAAGGTGCCCAAGCGGTCAGGGGATGCCCTGATTCGGGGACGTCAACTTTCCAAGTTAGAAGCGGAACTGAACGATGCGGTCATGAAACAGGAGTTTGAAAAGGCGGCAGAACTGAGAGATCAGATTCGTGAATTAAAGGCAAGCGGAAAGGAGGAAGTGTAGGCCATGTGGTATGCAGAATGTGGAAAAGACGGAGATGTGGTTCTGTCCTCTCGGGTTCGTCTTGCCAGAAACCTGAAAGGGATTCCTTTTCCTGCAAGAGCAGGGGAGGAAGAACAGAACCTGGTTATTTTCAAATGTAAAGAAGCTATTTTGGAAAAGGCAAACTCCATTGGTGAAAAGGTAAACTTCATTGACCTTTCGGTGATGGAAACTTATGAGAAGCAGGCCATTGCGGAACGGCACTTGATTAGTCCGCAAATGATGGATAACAATATCAAACGCGGCATTCTTTTAAGTGACGATAACAAATTGAGCATTTTGTTAAATGAAGAAGATCATATTCGGATTCAGGTGATGTCGGCAGGATTTGATCTGGACCGTTGTTTTGAAGAGGCCAACCGGGTGGATGATTTGATTGAGGAATCGGTGGAGTATGCTTTTGACCATCGTATCGGATACCTGACCTGTTGTCCCACCAATGCAGGAACGGGAATGCGTGCATCTGTTATGGTACACCTTCCTGCGTTGACTTTAAGCGGAACGGTGAATCAGGTGATTGACTCTCTGGCACAACTGGGAATGACGGTACGCGGTATCTTTGGCGAAGGTTCTAAAGCGGTGGGGAATCTCTATCAGATTTCCAATCAGTTGACCTTAGGTGCGGCAGAAGAGGATATTTTGGAGAAGTTCAAGCAGATTATCGAAGAAGTAATCGAGAAAGAACGAGAGATGCGGAAGCGACTTCTGGATGCACAGAAGTATAAGTTGGAGGATCGGTTGATGCGGTCTCTTGGTATATTGAAACATGCGGTTATTCTGACCAGCGATGAAGCCATGAAACGGCTTTCCGATGTGCGGTTGGGAGTGGAACTGGAGTTGATACAGAACCTTCCCCTGGAAACCATTAACGGAATCTTATATGAAGTATTACCCGCGAATATTATGCAGAAGTATAATTTGAGTGACCCCACGGAGCGGGATTTGAAACGAGCAGAAATTGTGAGAGAAAGGATGGATGAATCATGTTCCAAGACAGATTGACAGAGTGTGCCAAAGCCGCCATTACCTATGGCGCAGAGGCGGCAATGGAACTGGGACATAACTATGTAGGAACCGAGCACCTGATTGTCGGGTTGCTTCGTGAAGAAGAAGGCGTTGGCGGAAAGATTTTGGAATCCAACGGACTGACCGAGGAGGCGGTGATAGAGAAGATTTCTGCCATGGTTGGAACCGGAGAACCGATTCAGGATGGTGAGCCGGAGGCAACCCCCAGAACCAAACGTGTGTTCGAACGGAGTTATGTGGAGGCACAACGGTTGGGACACAGTTATATCGGCACCGAACATCTGTTGATTGCCATTTTGAGAGAAGGAGAGAGCTTCGGTGTGCGAATCTTATTGGATTTGCAGGTGAACCCCAAAGCCTTATATCAGGATATTTTAAACCTGTTGAACGAAGGGGAAGGGGAGGCAGAAGAACCTGCTCAGGCACCTTCCGGCAAGACAACCGGTGGAAGAAAAGGGAATGGTGCACCTACCTTGATGAAGTTTGGCAGAGACCTGACCCAAATGGTGCGGGAGAATAAACTGGATCCTGTAATCGGTCGGGATGATGCCATTGAACGTGTGGTTCAGATTTTGAGCCGCAGAACCAAGAATAACCCCTGCTTGATTGGTGAGCCCGGTGTGGGTAAAACTGCGGTGGCAGAGGGCCTTGCGGAGAAAATTGTTAGCGGACAGGTTCCCGAAATTTTGAAAAATAAGCAGGTAGTTGCGCTGGAGATGTCCTCCATGGTGGCAGGTGCCAAGTATCGGGGCGAGTTTGAAGAACGTTTGAAAAAGGCAATGGAAGAAATCAAGAAGGACGGTAACATCATCCTCTTTATTGATGAACTTCA
>JAZRCD010000008.1:0-9528 GCA_045635425.1 Ructibacterium sp.
GTGTATTGATGTTTGTAGCCATTTTGTTGGTTCAGGTGCCGGATCTCAAAAAGAAAATGTAACAGTATTGTAATTGCATACTCTGAAAACCGTGATATAATGACCTCAAAATAAATCAACTATCTCTTCAGTGGCAGGTGCTGAATATGAAGAACGAGACCAAGTATTATTGGATGACGGTGCTTTATGCATTGGTTGCCTTTGCATCAGGTTCGGTGTTGCAAGCATTTCTTTTGGAGTTGGGACTTTCAGCGGAGACGGTTTCTATCTATATTTCAGTCACCCAGATTGTTCAGGTGGCGGTGATGCTTTCTCTCGGCGGATGGATTGAAAAGGCAAAGAATATCATATTTCTTTATGCTGCTACGATGGGCTTGCAGATTTTGATGATTATCCTTCTTTTGTTTTTCAGTTTCTTTCCTCAAGGTGCAAGTTTATACAAAACAATTCTTGTCTACGGAGTCGGCATTCTGATTAATATCGCGCTGGGAGTTTATTGTATCGTTGCATATAAATTTCCCTATCGGGTGATTGATATGCGGCGATATGGAACCATTTCCGGAATCTCGGGAGCATTAGGAGGCGCCGCGGGTATTGTGCTTTCCATGGTAATGACCTATTTCGTGGCAAGATATCCTTATTTTTCGGTAATGAAGGTCATTATGATTCTGGGTATCATCAGTGCAGTTGCTTGCTTCCTTGTTACCGTGTCGTGCAAAGACACAGGGTTTTCGGTGGGAAAAAAGGAGAAAAAGCAAATCAATCTTTTTGGCTATAAACCATTTTGGATTTTGTTGGTTCCAAATCTCTTCCGTGGAATCCACGGAGGTGTTTACGGAGTCAGTGTTGCCATTGGATATCATCTGAAATTGCTGAATAGCACCACGTCTACCATGCTTTTGGTGATTACCAATGTGGCAACCATTTTGAGCAGTTTGCTCTACTCCGTGGTGGCAAGAAAACAGAGAATAGAGAAATGGTTGATTTTCATTCCGGGTATTACCATGTTTGTTACAATGCCTTGGATGGTGGGAGGAAGTACCAATACCTTTTTGGTGATGTATACCATTACCTATGTGGCGTTCCATTTAATCAATAATGCAGTTCCGGTAGGACTTACCAAGGTAATTGACTATGACGTGATTGGTCAGTTTTCTGCTTGGCGGATGGCTTGCTTTGCTCTGGGGACTGCCCTTGCAGGAATGGTTACCATTCCTTTGATTGATGCTCTGGGCGGTGTTCCGGTGATGATCATTGCCGGTATTTTTCAACTGATTTCTTCCGGTGTTTATTTCTGGTATATGAAAAAGATGGGACAGTAACAAATAAGCCTTGCTCATTGGAACATTTTGTGATAAAATAGGATAGAGGAAGCAGAAAAGGATGTGTATACCATGGCAATCAGACAAATTTTAAAATCAGAGGATCCGGTTTTGCACAAGAAGTGCAGAACGGTAGAGAACATAGATGACAGAATTATTACCCTATTGGATGATATGGTTGATACCCTTTATGACTCCGGTGGTGTAGGACTTGCGGCACCGCAGGTGGGTGTTCTTCGTCGGGTTGTGGTTATTGATATTGGCGAGGGTTTGATTGAATTAATCAACCCTGAGATTGTCAAGACTGCAGGAAAACAAACGGACGGAGAGGGTTGCCTCAGTTATCCCGGAAAGTTCGGAATGGTAACAAGACCTAATCGTGTAACGGTTCGGGCGTTGAACCGAAAAGGCGAAACCTTCGAGGTAAGCGGTGAGGGACTTCTCGCCAGAGCCTTCTGTCATGAGGTAGACCACTTAGATGGCAAGATGTTTATGGAATTGGTCAGCGAGTGGCTGGAAAACGAATAAAAAAGATGTGGCATCGCCACATCTTTTTTTAATATTCTTCTTTTCGTCGTTGTTTCCGTAATGAACAGCGTCGTTTTCCTGCCTCCCATTGCAGACGTTCCTCATGACTCTCAGGAAGGAGTTCAGGTACGGGTGTGGGTTGGTCAGTTTCATCCAAAGCAACCAGAACAAGGAAAGCGGTGTTGATCAATCGGCGTTTGCCTGAGAGTTGCTCTACATATGTTTTGACACAAACCTCCATGGAGGTTACACCGACATAGGTTAATTTCCCTGCAAGAACCAAGGTGTCATTGGGGTAAGCAGGACCTAAGAACTGAAGATTGTCAATGGCGGCAGTGGTAACGTTTCTTTCGGAGTGTCGACGTGCTACCGTGGCGGCAACCACATCAATCCAAGAAAGCAATTGTCCGCCAAAGAGACGATTGAATCCGTTGATGCTGGATTGGTTCAGTATCTGAATCTGTTCGGTATAGGAATCACCGGGTGTTTTGGTTATGGTTTTCATGGGTATGACCTCCTTGGGGACATACCTTCATGCAAATTCCACAGACAACGCCACGGCCGATTTTCTGGAAGGCGGACTTCATGTAATCACTGCACGCTTTAGCATCTAAGATATGGTCTCGATCCATCTCCGGTTCCCATGGTTTTCCTGTAATTGCCATGGCAGGACAGCTTCTTGCACAAAGGTTGCAATCGCCACAGGGAGAGGGAAGAACTTCCGCTTTGTCAGGGAAGGGACAGTCTGTTAAGATGGTACCCAACCGAATCCGAGGTCCGTGGAGGGAAGAGAGGAAGAGTCCGCTTTTCCCCACAGCGCCAAGTCCCGAGAGGGTTGCGGCATATTTGTGGGAGAAAATCCCTTGAAGTCCGTTAACCGATTGAGAAGCCGGAATGGGAACATACCGATAGCCGGATTGGGCAAGCATACGTCCTACCCGAAGGGAGAGATGATCAATCAAGGCATTGATGCTTCGGTAATGATGAAAGTATGTATGGGTAGGTGCCTCGTCAATCTGATCCACAATGGCATCGGATAGGGGAATGGTATAGGAGATGGCATAGGGAAGAGAAAAATCGTTCTCTTGGGTGAGTTGACAAAAGCCAACTTGTCCGGCGCCATGATCCAGCAAAAAGTCTTGGATTTTATCTTGTAATTCCATGGTTAATCCTCCAGAGCACAAACGCTCTTTAAGTAATCTAAGGTCTTTAAATGTTTTTCCAGTTGCAGTTCGATGCAGTATTCACCCAATCTGCTTAAGTATGTGAGAGATGGCCGGGACAGTTGGAAGGAGAATACCTTTTTTGGCTCGGCGGAAAAGATGTAGGAAAGTGCACCCATAACGGCACTACCGGGTGTTACGGCGTGGGGTGGCGCAGTGTGTACGCAACCTTTGCAGTAGACCTTGTTCTCTCGTGGGTCGAAGCATATGATTTCATCTGCTTTTCCGCAGGTACAAACAGAAAAATCAGGCAGAAGTCCTTGGATAGCAAGGGTGCGAAATTCATAGACGCCCTTGATTTGCTCAGGGGGAACTTTTCCTTCGCTGAGCAGAAAAAGTGCGTTTAAGAGCAGTTGCATCTGCTCCGGGTCGGGAGAGTCCTCAGGAATAACCCGATTGGCAATTTCGCAGAAATAGGAGGCATAAGCCATAGCCTCCAAAGAGTTTCGAAGATTGGCAAAGGATTGCACCACATCTCCGTGATTGATTTTGTAAAGACCTTTCCCGCGTCCCTGAAAGAGGGTGAATTCACCATAGGTGAAAAGTTGTGTCAGGGAAAGGAGTCCTGATTTATTGGAACGGGCACCCCCTGCCAAAACAGAGATTTTCCCAAGTTCCTTGGTGATGACGGTTAAAATACGGGAACTGTCTCCATACTTGATTTCACGGGTTACAATTCCGGTAGCTTCCACAAGTCCCAAAGACGGTTCCCTCCTTTTGTCAGTTATTTTCCGATTTCTGATCCTCCGTTGGTTCAGGGGATGAATCGGGTATTTGATTGCTTTTTTCTCGGTAGGCGAGATAGGCTGCAACCGAGCCGGTGGTTTCGAATTCCTGCCAGGAATCCTCCGGAGTATATGCCATGACCGTCCCCTCCATATCCAATACGTTTAGTCATAGTATTATGATATGCAGTCGGCTTTATACGGTGCCGGGGACGGTCAATCTTTTCCAGTTATTCTAAATTATTCAAAGCCAATGTCGGTAATGAAGTTCTCGCGGTTTCTCCAGTCCTCTTTTACACGAACCCAAAGTTCCAAGTAGACCTTGGTACCCAAAAACCGCTCAATATCAGCTCTTGCCTGCTTGCCGATTTGTTTGAGTTTCTCTCCGCCCTTGCCGATAATGATACCCTTGTGGCTTTGGCGCTCGCAATAGATGGCGGCAAGAATTTCGTAGGTGCCGGAATCTTTTAACTTCATCCGCTCAATCTCAACGGCAATGCCATGGGGAACTTCCTTGTTGAGAAGTCGCAGAGTCTTTTCTCGAATAAATTCGGATACAATCTGTCGTTCCGGCTGATCGGTAATCACGTCATCAGGGAAGAATTTGGGGCCTTCCTGAAGCAAATCCGCAATGGTAGAAATCAAGTCGTGTAAGTTGTTGCCCTTCTGAGCAGAAATGGGAACAATGGCAGTAAAGGGGTACAAGTCCTTCAAAGAGTCCAAAACAGGAAGAAGTTGCAAACGCTCTACCGTGTCAATTTTATTGACCGCAAGAATCACAGGTACATCGGATGTTTTCAGTCCTGCAAGAGCTTCTTTTTCAAGCTCCAATTCCTGAGGCTTGATGTTACAATCAATTACATAAATTAAAACATCAATATCCTGTGTAGCGGTATAGATGTATTTTTCCATCCGCTGGCCTAACTTGTTATGGGGTTTGTGGATACCGGGGGTATCAATCAAAACCATCTGTAAATCCGGCTGAGTATAAACACCAAGAATCTTGGTGCGGGTGGTTTGGGGTTTGTTGGAAACAATAGCAACCTTTTCTCCTACCAAATGGTTGAGCAGGGTTGATTTTCCTGCATTAGGGCGGCCGGTAATGGCAATAAATCCTGATTTCATAGCAGTTCCTCTTTCTGTATCTTAGTCACGGGTTAACTTTATACTGTCTAAGATCTCCCGTTGATATCCAAACATCTCGGTTTCCTCTTCCGGAGTCATATGGTCATAACCGAAGAGATGAAGCATGGAATGTACGGTCAAAAAGCCGACTTCACGATGAAAACTATGTCCGTATTCCTCGGCTTGTTCGGCGGCACGCTCTAAGGAGATGACAATATCACCTAAGCATAATCTCCCGTGACCGTCTCCGTCGTCAATGATGTTTCCGTCCTCGTCGTAGTCAAACATGGGGAAGGAAAGTACGTCGGTGGCACGGTCAATATCCCGATGCTCCGCATTAAGAATACGGATGCCTTCGTTGTCGGTAAGCATGACACTGATTTCCACATTGGTGGAAAAGTCCATATAGGAGATGGAGGCCTTAGCAGCCCTTTTGATTAGTCGTTTCAGGGAGAAGTTTACCGGAAACTTATCCTGATTATTCAAAAAACTGATTTTCATCAAATTCCTCACCAATCCTTTAGGAACGATCCTTGTTCTGTCTTGCTTTTTGTACCCGTTCCCGTTCTAATTCTTTTCTTTCGTAGGCTTTGACAATTCGTTGTACCAAAGGATGCCGAACAACGTCTCGTTCATCCAGATAGACAAAGTCGATTCCTTCTACGTTTTTCAAAACAATTTCCACATCCCGAAGCCCCGATTTTTTATCTCGGGGCAGGTCAATCTGGGTAATATCGCCTGTAACCACAATGCGGGAGGAGAAACCCATACGGGTCAGGAACATCTTCATTTGCTCCGGTGTAGTGTTTTGTGCTTCGTCTAGAATAATGAAGGCGTTGTCCAAGGTTCTGCCTCGCATATAGGCAAGGGGAGCAACCTCAATGGCACCACGTTCCAAATTCTTGTGAAACACCTCGTAGCCCATCATTTCACCCAGAGCATCATAGAGAGGTCGGAGGTAGGGGTCAACTTTTTCCTGCATGTCTCCCGGCAAGAAACCAAGACTTTCCCCTGCCTCAATGGCGGGACGAGTCAGGATAATCCGATCGATTTCCCTTGCTTTGAATGCAGCAACCGCCGCCGCAACTGCAAGATAAGTTTTACCGGTGCCGGCAGGGCCAATACCAAAGACAATGTTATTTTCTTTGATGGATTGGAGGTACTGTTTTTGTCCCAGGGTTTTTGCCTTGATGGGAACGCCACGGGTGCTGATACAGATAACATCCTTGCCCAATTCTTCCAATTGTTCTTCGTTGCCTGCTTCTATCTGGGAGAGTACATAGCGAACCTCCTGTTCACCAATACTTTCTCCGCGATTAGCCATAGCAAGGAGGTTGCGGACAACACTCATTGCCTTGTCCACCTGAACCGGCTCTCCGCCCAATTTGATTTCCGAGCCTCGGTTAATGATGGCAACATCCAGTTCCTTTTCGATGAGTTTCACATTCTCATCAAAATTTCCGAAAAGGTTGATGACCAATTCCATTCTTTCTGCTTCAATAAAACGTTCCATGGAAGTACCTCTGATTTTTCTTCAAATTCATATCTTTTATCATAATCCAGATGCCGGATTTTGTCAATTATTTTGCTTACTTTTATTCTTCCCGATTTCGTTTGGAATACACACAACCGCAGTAGTCTTGCCGATATAAGCCATACTCTTTGGAAAGAAGAATCGACTGCTTGTAGCCCTCTTTCTTTTTAAAGTCGGCAGGAAGATGCAAAACGCCAATTTCTTTTGCCAACCGATCACCGATTTCATTTAGTTTTTGAGCATTTTTAAGAGGGCTGATGGATAAGGTGGTACCAAAGTAATCAAAACCACCGGATTTGGCAAGTTCTGCCGTCTTTTTAAGCCGAAGTTCGTAACACAAAAAGCATCGGCTTCCCCCTTCGGGTATATCCTCAAGCCCTTTTGCCATGGCGGAAAAAGCCTCAGGTTCCCAATCACAATCTAAAAAGGATACAGGGTGATGGAAGGAGCCTTCTTTTAAAAAGCGAATCTGCTCTTCTTTTCGCAAATCATACTCCTCTTTGGGGGAAATGTTGGGGTTGTAGTAAAGTACGGTAATATCAAAATATTGGCTCAAATAAGTCAGTACATAACTACTGCAGGGAGCACAACAACTGTGGAGCAAAAGCTTTGGGACATTATTCGATGCTTGCAAGGAAAGAATCAGGGAATCCAATTCTTTTTGATAATTGATCTTGTTTGCCATCGGTATTGCTCCTTTCATATTTCATACACCAAAGGCGTATTTTGTTGAAAAAAGCACTTGCCTAAAGCAAGTGCTTTTTTTCTGGTACGCCCGACGCGATTCGAACGCACGACCTTCAGAGTCGGAGTCTGACACTCTATCCAACTGAGCTACGGGCGCGTATACAACGAAAGTTAGTATATCATACCTCTTTTAATATTGCAAGACTTTTTTTCATTTTTTTGCAGGAAGTTCCGAGAATCTCTGTTGTAAGAAGAGTAGTTAATAGAACGGACACAAATTTTTGAAAGTTGGCAGTTTTGTTTATTGAAAAATTATTTTTTTATGCTAAAATAGTTAATAGTATAAAAATAGCCACAGATAATTTGGGGCTATTTTTATCAAAATATTCTTGTTTTTGAAAAATTGGACAAAAATTTCTTGAAAATTTGCAAGAAAACATATTGATTTTTACAAAACAAAGTATTACAATATAATTACAATGCAAGAAATTGTATCATAATATCGTAAAAATATCAAATTTTATATATCAATTTTAAATAGGAGTGTGTTTTATGAAAAAGACAAGAGTTTTGGCATCCTTGCTTTGCTTGATGATGGTAGTTTGCTCGCTTCCTTTGATGCAGGTATCTGCAGCTGTGGAAAATGATACAGCTGCTCTCATTGCAGAGGTTCTGGGTACCACTGAATATCAGATGGTGGGTGACGAGCAGTTTATCGTCGGTTATAGCAACACTGAAACCGATGTAAAAAACGGTGTCTATACCGATAATGGTTTGCAACTTGGCGCCAGCGGTAGCTTTGGTTGGACTCCCGGCAACAATGCTTTCGACGGTGAAAATATTACCATCATTGATATGCAGTTGGCAAGTATTGCCAGCAGTAACGATAAAGTGTTAATCTACATTCAGGATCCCGAGGAAGAAGCCTATTCTGTTCAGTTGAATATTAATAACGGATGGTTTTATGGTATTGGATATGATGAAACTGTAAATCCTGATAAACCCAACAATGCAACTGTGGTAGCATCGAAGGATGGCAAGTCCCTTAGATTGGATACCAATCCCTTCCAAATTATGATTGCTAACAAGACAGATGGCGTTGACGCTTATTTGAAGAGTGCTACCTTGACGGGTGGGGACTGGCTCAAGGTGTGGTCTCTGCAGGATCATCGTCATACCGATGTGGATCCGCCACTCTCCATAAGTTCAGCGGTTGCGGCAGATACGACAGCGTATCACTACATCAAGTCCATTTCTGTTTATAAACCCGTGACCACTCATGCTACCATTGAGTCCGTTTTAGGTGTGGAGCAGACTGCAGCTGCCAATGCTTGGAATTTTGCAAACAGCACCATGGATACCCACACTCGTAGCGGTTATGTATCAATTACTTCACCGACAGGCGCAGAATACACTGCGGAAGGTTTGGATTTAAGCGAGACCAATGGTACCGATGCATGGAAGTTTACAGCGTTTAATGCTTGGACGCCCACAAGAAACGCCAACAGCGGTTCTTTTGTATACAGAGCTGTTTATGCCAAAGCAAAGGGTGCAGTAAATTTCTTGATGGAGGCGCCCAATCCTTATTACGACATCGCTTTGAGTGTTACTCCCGGTGCTCCTATCAAGGACACTCGCTCCGGTGCAGTAAATTATGCATTGATTACTCTCGATAACAACTGGGTAGAGTATCTCTTTGTCCCCAATCACGAATGGGGTCTTGGAACTCAGGTTTGGGTAAAGAGTGCAACCCTGACCAATAATAAGTGGATTAAGGCGTTGACCACCACCACTTCATACACCAAAGATGAAGACAGAACCGAGGGAATTCAGTTCTACGGATCCGGTGTTGTTGCTGAATGGAAGACCATTAACTACACTGATATCAATGTTACCATCGATGCAGCTGCAAAGCCTGCCAATGCAACCTATCTGTACTTTGATGAGGAATTTGACGCAGCTCCCACTTATCCCAATATTGGAAAAAATAGTGCGGTTACCTTCCCCGGAACCGGTATTGCATCTATGCCTGCAGGTTCTATTACCCTGCAAAATGTTGTAATTCCCGTTGGCGGTTATGCAGAATTCAAGGTGAAAAATAACGGAACACAGAAGTTTGAGTTCTATGATGGTACCTATAGCGCTACCACCACTATGTATAAGGATTATGGTGCTGTAGTTGGTACTATTCCTCAGGGAGGTTCCTATCTTTGTGATAGTGATACTGTATGGAGAACTTGGAGAGTGGTTCGTACCGCAGACGGATACAGTACCTACAGTAAGATAGATGGAGAAACCGGCTGGATGATCAATGGCGTGAATGGCTATGATGTGGGCGTAGATTTGGATGGAGATGGCAGGGTTACTACCGCAGAGGAAAAAGC
>JAZRCD010000009.1:0-1634 GCA_045635425.1 Ructibacterium sp.
GTGAGTTAGGTGGATTTCATTTCCCTGGATTATTTGAATTTCTAATTATAGGATTGAATGAGTATACCGATGAAAATGCGCATGGGCTTAGCAATCGGATGAGCCGTTTTTTGGTCAGTTTCCATCATCCGGGGAGTTCTCGTGACCAGGTGGCTTACTTCCTGATGGAAATGGCAGACGAACAAATGTTATCGGATTTACTGCAAGACTATGTGCATGGTAATTTTTTACCCAAGGAAGAAATCTATCGAGGAAAGAAAATTTGGGTTTACCCATTGTCGGATGATGAATTTTTGGCTGCTTACACGGAAAGAGGGTTTATAGCCCTGAGTTTTCAGAAGCGATTGATAGAAGAGGTCATTGATGCCCAATTGGACGAAAAATCGTTGAGTGGTGACGTTGTATTCTCTGAGATTCAACGAAGAAAGAAATCACATGATTTTTTGACTTTGTATGGTCGTTCCGCTTCTTTGCCTTTCTTGGGTTTGGGAGCAGGGTGTTGGAGTGAGTATAATTTCCATTTGAATAGTGATGTCGTTTATCTAACGGGAGATACATATATTCCTAAAGATAATCACTGTATCGAGGACGCTATGTTGCATTTGAGAGAAATGCCTGTTATGAAAGAAGAAGGAATAATTGTCTCTTCGCAAAAAGATTCTACTGCTCTATATGTAAATCATGCTTATGAATCCAACGATACGGGCTATCGAACCTTGTTTAAGGAGTGTGTGGCAAATTTATCTAATGAGGTCGACTTCTCGTTGGTAACAGATATGGAGAAGGTGAATGAAAATCCCAATCGCTTTCAAGCTTATTTGCCTTCTTTCGTGTTGGAGAATGCTTCCTATTTGCGCTCGTTTATTCTTTCCATTCAGTTGTCTTTGAATGGAAATCGCCCTTCTCATATTTGGGTGTTTACTTATAAGAATTAACGGAGACGATAGCGGTGGAAATGAGGGGTCACTTTTCCGTAAAAATAAAATAGGGAAGCAATGGTGAGAATGGCTCCGAATAAATATGCCATCTTGAATGTCGCTATTTCTGCAATATATCCCCCTACTACCATCCCGATTCCGATGCCTACATCCCATGAAGTTAGGTAAGTGCTAGTAGCTGTGCCTCGTTGGTTGTTTGGTGCCAGGTTTACAAATAAAGTATTGTAGGCTGGAAACATGGTTCCGAAACCGATGCCCAATAGCAAGGCGATGAGATAGAAAATTACAAGTGTGGCTTCTTGAAACCATTCGATAATCCATCCGCAGGCACTTAATCCGAAAAAACAGATGCTGACTAAGTACATCCCAGCTTGGATGACTAGGGTAATCATCCCCTTATCGACCAATTTACCGGAAAATAGACGCGATACGGCCATGCCGATAGCCATCAGCGTGAAGAAGAATCCAGTGGACGTCGTGATGCCTATTTGTTTGGCATACATAGCTACATAGTTGGTAGTCATGCCGTAGGGGATGGATAGCAGCAAGAGGCTGATTCCTGCCGGTATGCCTTTCAAGAGGATAAAGCGGTCGAGCGAGATAGGCTCTCTTTTGACGGGTGCTTTATGGGGAGTCTTGACCAGGTAGGCACAAAGGAAACCCAACATGCAGGCTCCTAAGGAGCAGCAGAAGATG
>JAZRCD010000010.1:0-4608 GCA_045635425.1 Ructibacterium sp.
TCAAATAGAATCCCATGGTAAATTTGATGGCACCGCCTGTTTGCAAACTGCTGACCGACTGGATGGTTCCCTTACCATAAGATCTTGTTCCGATGATGGTGGCAAGATCATTCTCTCGCAGTGCCGCCGCAAAAACTTCGGATGCACTTGCAGAATACTCGTTCATCAAAAGAACAATCTCATATTCATCCTTCTTGCCCTTGCTTCCCTTGAACACCTGATTGAACATCTGTATTTTTTGATCCTGGGTGGTTATGATTTTGCCTTCCGGCACAAAACAATCCGCCATTTCAATGGCCTGATCCAGCAATCCACCTCCATTGTCACGAAGGTCAATAATCAGGTTCTTAACTTTTTCCTTCTTGGCAACCTTTAAGGATTCTTTGAACTTCTCTGCGGTGTTGGACAAAAATCCGTAAACCCGAATCACCATCACCTTGGTTCCGTTTTCTTCAAAGATATCGTGGATAACCGAGGTGCCAATCAAAGGTTCACGCACCATGGTAAAGCTAAGGGGAGCGCCGTCACGCTCTATGCCCACCACAACGGTGGTTCCCTTTTCACCACGAATCATGCTCAAAATGGTCTCGGACTTTAATCCGATCAAAGAAACCCCATCTGCACTTACCAACACATCACCAACACGGATACCTGCACGTTCTGCAGGGGTTCCGGGGATGACCGATGCCACAACCGCACCGTACTTCTCGGTAAATTCAATGGTAACACCAATGCCGGTGGTAATCTCTCCGCTCAGGTTTTGGAAGAGGACTTCTGCCTCCTCTACGGTGTAATACTCAGAATGTTCATCCACCGATTCCAGCATTCCTTTTAATGCCTCATGATACAAAGCCGGATTCTCTTCAATCAACCGAAACAATGCCGCCTGATAAAGACTTGCATAGTCGATTTCATTATATCTTCCATAAATATTCAGGTGCTTTGCAACAGCAGAAACCAAATTCGTCGCATCCTCCGGTGTCAACGCTTCCGGATCAGCGGTTAAAACCTCTCCTTCTACCGTTTCATCACCGTATACCGGCAAGGATACAGGCACCATCATAAGAATCAGCGAAAGGACAACTGCCAATCCTGATTTCCATATTTTCATTCTCTTTCCTCCTTGTCGCTACAGAAACTTCAATTGCATTACCCGTAATTCCCCTTGGGTGTTACGAGTAATCAGTACTCTGACCTTGCTGTCAGGATAAAAGTTACAATCTTCCAAAGGTATTGCCGTTCCATCTTTAAAGATTGCCGGACCAACAATGGGAATTTCCGTGTATTCTGCTTCCATGGCGGTTTTTGTGTTTGTCTGATTTACCATTCCCATGGCATCAACATCTTTTAAAACAACAACGCCGTCCACTCCATCACAGTAATACAAAAGTCCCGTATAATAGTGCGCCTCTGTGATAAGAGCAGGAGCAGCCGCAACATTCCATGTTCCCAAAAGCAGACAGGATATTGCCACCAACAGAACTGTAACCTTTTTCATCATACAAGTCTCTCCCTTACATTTTTTCCGGTGCGGAAATCTTCAGCATTGTCAAGACGCTCTTTAAGACAATGCGTGTACTATCTACCAGTTTCAAACGAGCATTCATCAAATCAGCATCATCCACACGAACGCGGCATGCGGTATAGAAGGTGTGGAACTCTGCCGCCAAATCCATGATATAGCGGGTCAGTCTTGCAGGTTCCAGAGCCTTTGCCGCACTCTCGATTTCACCGGGCAGGTCACTTAACTTCTTCAAAAGGGAAATGGCTTCCGGTTCGGTCAGGAGTTCTGACTTAACCTCTCCATAGGGCAGAACCTTAACGCCTTCTTCTTCCAGAATTCGCAAGATACTGCAAATTCTTGCATGGGCATACTGTACATAGAATACAGGGTTCTCGTTACTTTGCTCTGCCGCAAGTCCTAAGTCGAAGTCCAGATGGCTTCCTGCACTTCTCATGTTAAAGAAGAACCGTGCCGCATCGACACTGATATCCTCAAGCAGATCAGACAAGGTAATTGCCTTACCGGTTCTTTTGGACATGCGAACAATTTCTCCGTCCTTCATAAGACGAACCAACTGCATCAGCACAACATCCAACCGACTTCCATCAGAACCGACTGCATCCAATGCGTTCTTCATTCGAGCAACGTGACCATGATGATCCGCACCCCAGATATTGATTGCCCAGTCGTAGCCACGGTCTTCCAACTTGTTCATATGATATGCAATATCTGCCGCAAAGTAGGTGGGAATACCGTTTTGACGAACCAATACCTCATTCTTTTCCATGCCCATCTTCTCACAGTTGAGCCAGAGAGCACCGTCTTCTTCGTAGGTATATCCGTTGGCGGTTAATTTCGCAATAGCATCTTTTACTGCACCGGAATCATGAAGTGTGCTCTCCCGGAACCACACGTCGTAATAAATCCGATACCGCTCCAAATCCTCTTTAAGCGCTGTAATATTCTTTTCCAGAGCATAGGCAACCAAAGCATCCTTCCGCTCTCTTTCGTCTGCATCAAGATATTTATCCCCATGCATAGCAATAAACGCCTTCGCATGATCCTTGATATCGTCACCATGATATCCGTCTTCCGGGAATTCAATGGCATCCTCGCCCTTTAACGCTTGGATATATCTTGCATTCAAGGAATTACCAAATTTCTCAATCTGATTTCCGGCGTCATTGATGTAGAATTCACGGGTTACCTCGTATCCGGCATACTCCAGTACAGAAGCAAGACAATCACCCAATGCACCACCACGGGCATTACCCATGTGCATAGGACCTGTGGGATTGGCAGAAACGAACTCTACCATTACCTTCTTACCCTTACCCAAATCAATTTTACCGTATTCCTCGCCTTGGGTTTCGATCTGGTTCATGGTTTCATAAAGCCATCCATTGGACAGATAGAAGTTGATAAATCCCGCTCCGGCTACCTCAATCTTTTCGATATCAGAGCCCTGCTCGATTCCGGCAACCAACGTCTCAGCAATGGCACGAGGTGCCATGTGAAGAGACTTTGCAAGAACCATGGCAAGGTTACATGCAAAATCACCGTTCTTCTTATCCTTGGGGACCTCCAGACGAATCAACTGATCCAAAGAGGGGATCTCTGCCTGAGGCAGGGTTCCTTCTCCTTGTGCTTTCTCAAATGCCGCTTTCAACGCGACAGAAATTTTCTCTTTCATTTTTTCCTGAATATTCATTGACTTTTCCTCTCTTTCGTCAAATAGGCTGTATCGATACCCGCAAGGAGTTTCGAATATAGTTCTCGTTATCCGCATCCAATGTGTAGTCTACCTGAAGTTTTCCTGCATTCTCTTGGAATTTATATTCCACATTTGATGTGGAAATCAAAGCCCCGATTTCTCCGTAGGGCGTTGGGTACAAGCACAAATTCTGCTCACCCTTTTGATAATGAATCTTCATGTTCACACGGCCTTTGCGGGTTACCACCACGTTATCCTTCCAAACCTTCAAGGTAGTTATGGTATCCGGAAAGCCTGTCATTTCGCTCTCCTGATACTTGATATAATACTTTTTGTTGATTATTCCGAATATCCCCGGCGTTTCCAACTCAATGGGGTCCTGACGTTCCCCACCCGCTTCTTGCAAGGTTTTGATTCGGATCATAACATTGTTTTCCATGGTTGTCTCCTAATAATTCTCAATGGCAATCATGCTCACATCTCCGACAATTTCCTTTTCCAAAAACATTCCTGCAAGAGAAGTGAATCCTTCCACGCCATCGCTTACATAATATTGTGCAGTTCCTAATGCCTTTTCACTCAGCATATGATTCTTTTCTAAGAATTCCTTGGCAGAAACCGCAGTTTCTGCTCCTGCGTTAATCAAGGTCACTCCATCACCCATCACACGAGAAATCACCGGTGCAAGTAAGGGATAGTGAGTACATCCCAAAATCATGGTATCTACCCCCTCTTCCTTCAAGGGAAGCAGATATTCCTGTACCAACAACTCCGTCACCGGAGCATCCAGATATCCGTTTTCTACCAAGGGTACGAACATAGGACATGCCTTGTTCCATATTTGAAGCTCCGGATTGATATCGTTCAGTTTCTCTTGGTACTTTCCACTTCGAATGGTGCCTTGAGTTCCAAGTACCGCAATCTTGTTATTCTTCGTTGCTTTTGCTGCCGCAAGACAGGTAGGCTCTAACACTCCTGCAATAGGGAAGTCCCACTCATCTTGAATAAAGGGGAGCGCCGCACTGCTGGCTGTTCCGCATGCAATGATGATATATTTGATATCAAAGGTTTTCAAAAACCGAATATTCTGTCGCACGTATTTGATAACAGTTTCAGCACTTCTGGTTCCGTAAGGAACTCTACCGGTATCACCAAAATAGATGATGTCCTCTCCCGGCAATAACTCCATTACCTTTTTTACACAGGTAAGGCCGCCTAGGCCTGAATCAAAAATACCAATGGGTCTTTGATCCATTTTACATCCTCCTAACACTTATCGTTCCATAGCATAACCAATCAAATGGTCGATCAATTGGGAATATCCCACGCCGCTTGCATCCCACAACTTTGCATACATACTGATAGAAGTAAATCCGGGGATGGTATTGAT
>JAZRCD010000011.1:0-7631 GCA_045635425.1 Ructibacterium sp.
CAAAAAAGGTTGTTCTCCGCCCGCCATGGCACTTATATCACAAAATTCTGCCTGAATCAAATGCTCCTCGTTATCAAACTGAGAAACAATCAGTTGTCCACGAACAGAATTACTTTTTTTCATACACACTATGCTATCACCGTCTTGATAGAACGCTATGTTTTCTCCTTCGCTGATAGCTGTTACTTCAATTTTTTTGACAGTTCCGGAACCTGCCAGCATAATTCCCTCCAGACTGCTTTCTAAATAACCAATTCCACAAAAACACTTTGTCCAGAGTTCATCGCCTTCCTTTCTGGTATACAAGGCATAACCGGAATCCTCCGTCATTATGAGGTATTCGTTCCATCCTGTATCAGGGACAAAAGAAATGTCTGCTATCGGCGCATCCCCTACCTCATAAACCGCGACCCCGCCGGGGGTTACATCCATATAAGTACGCCGCCCGTCATTTCTGGTGGCAATGATTGACAGGCTTTCGCTCAAAGCAACCTTAGCCTTGAAACAAACTGCACTCTTGGACTTTCCCATAGGATACCATGTATCCAAGCCATTTCGCCAAAGCCACTGTCCCTCTTTTAATTTCAATCCTTCTGCTGTATAGGAAATCGTCTCACCATCTGTTTGCGAGATTCCCTCTTCTTCCAGCAATTCCGGACTACCACTTTCTTCATCAAAATTCAATATCTTACTTTTTGGTGCACTCCACCAAAAAAGTTTCACATCAGCATCTGTCAGTTCTATGACATCTTCGTTTCCCGATTGTCCAACCGCCTCTAACACTTCGATGGATTCAACCACCATGGGTCCACTGACTTGAATACCAGTAATCTTACTCCAAAAGCCCTGGGACTCTCCGTTCACTGCCTCACCAAGATAAGTCCATCTTCCACTCTCATCCGTATTGGCACGGGCAAAAAGACGATATCCTGTTTCGGTTGGCACAAACAAATATGACATTATAATATTGGGATTCTCCGCAATATTTCGGGGCGCATTCCATTGGTCTTCTGCCCACAGTTTTCCATCCCTGGTTGTCTGCTCGTTGATGTGCCAGTAGTCCCATTTGGTAGAGCTTTTGGTCATCAACGTTCCGTTTCCGTTAATATAAATACTTGCATAGTAAGAAGAATTCATTCCAAGCAGGATGGATGCCTGCTGAGTACCGCTTCCGGTAAATTTCGCATTTACCAAAACCGCAGTTTGGTTTTCTGACGATTCCAACGGATACCAAAAACTTCTTGTTCCCTTCCAATGAAGTGTAGAATCAGGTTCTACATTTGCTCCTGCATCGGTGTAATCCACAGTTCCTGTCTGAATGATATTTTTCTGTTTCAGTATCATATCCTGATTTTCCAAGAACGTTCTGTCAAAGCGAACCTGTTCACGAACAGCAATTCCACCCCATCCCAAAAAGACCTCATTTTCTGAAAGAGTTGGAACATCCTTCACATCGACTGTTTCTGCCACGACCGTTGTCATCATGGCGCCAAATGCCAAGAAAATCATCAAAAAAACAGCTATTTTCTTCACGATGTTTTCCTCTCCTCTCTTTGCGATCCAATGCATCAAAAAATGCTATAAAAGGTCTTTTATTCGAACATAAGCGGATCAAAAGATCCGCTTATGTTGTATATTTTTTTGATTACTTCAATCGATTATTCGGTAACAACAGTAAGTGTTTTAACATTAGACACAGAGTTCATGCGCAGAAAATCGCTCCACAAGAACACCTTAACCTGCACTGCGCCTTCAACAGGAGCATAGACTTGTTCACCATTTACAATCTCTTCAACATTATAAATCTGTACATTTGCTAATGCCGATGTGGTATTATCACCTTTGTAGCTGGCAAAAAGCAGTCTGCCTTCAGTAACAGAAGGCGCCAACTTAGCAAAGAAAGAAGTGGTCGCCGGAATAGTTGCAGTACCATCAGCCTTCAAAATTGCTCCGGTATAATCCTTCATAATCATCTTTTCGTCTTCGAAATTGATTATCTGATACATACTCTCTACGGAACCTTTTCCGGAAATAAGTACATTGCTGGGATATACATCCTCGTTAATATATCCGGAAACCTCCTGAATCAAGAACCATCCATTACCCTTATCTGCATAAACACAATATCCGGACTCTTGGTCATTGGTAGTAACATAATACTCTACCCAATTATGACCGGGCACAAAAGACGAAGCAGTCCATGCGCCGGCACCAATTGCCGCTGCATACTGATTGCTCAAATAAAGTCTCGCCTGTCGACGGTTCTTGCCACCAAGATTTGCACCAAGCTCAACGGCTAACTCTTCGCCGGCACCAAGTTTTGCCTTAAAGTACAATCCACCGGAATTACTAATAGGATATTGAGCGCCCTTCCATGTTGCACTGCCGCCTGCAAGTTTCATTCCTTCAGTTGCTTCAAAGGTAACTGCACCATTAGTTTCGTCGATTGCAATAACATCTTCGGAAAACTCTGTATCTTTATTAAATTCAATGAGTGCTTCTTTCTTACACTTGTCGTCTTCACCCATTACTTGCTCATCGGAATATGCAACTCTCGGCTTTTCCAGAATTCTGATAGAGCTCAGATACTCAAATGCTGTTACTTCAACGCCCGGCAATCCATCTGTATAAGTATAAACTGTATCAGAAGGCTCAAACCAGGCTCCATCCGTCAAATCGTCAGGCTGTCCGCCCTTGAAATAAAGACGATATCCACCTTCAACCGGCAGAATCATAATTGTTTTCCACCAATCACCGCGGATGGACGCAGAAGGCCAACCATCAGCAGTTCTACAAATGACAGCTTGGTTCTGCACATTGATATTTGCCACCTGGTTGGGGCCTGCTGCGATCTGCATATTAGCTTGACCACCATACGCCATCATAGTAACAACAACAGCAGAATCTGCTAACGGATACCAGGAAGCGCCACCATATTGCGGTGCATTGTTCCATCTGAATTGGGTACCACCCTTTTGGGTACCTGCCAAAACGCTGTTACCAGAATCATAGACAGGGGTAGCTGGCGCTCCGTTTGCATCGGTGAAAACCAAATTTTCTTTGGTAATCCATTCATCATAGTTTGCATCCGTAATGGTTCCGGACAAATCCAACCACTCACGCACATGATAGCCACCCCAGTCAGCAAAGATGGTATCCAGCGTAAGTTCTTCCGCCGAAACCTGCAGTACAGGCATTGCCGATAAGATCATCATCAGGCACAATACTCCAGCTAATACTTTTGCTTTTTTCATAAATACACTCTCCTTTTTAAAAGATATATATTTTTTATTTTTTTATCTAGGTATGGTATATCTTTTGAGATGCCGAAGAAAAACAAACTCTTCCTCTGCTCTCTGCTTCCATTTTACACTATCAAAATTGATATTGCTTGACACTTTATATTTTCCTTTCATCAAAATACGCTTTTTTCTACCAAAATCTCTTTTGTCTTTCTGCAGGATAATTGGATAAAAATACCTAATTTTTAGAGGATGATTCATTTTGATCCATGGCATAAGGTATCTTTTTCCCAAGAACCCGACGATTCAATGGATACCGTGACTGATAGGCTTGGGGAGATTTCCGGAATTTGGAAGGGGAAACCCCAAAAACCTTGCGAAAGCATCTGCCAAGAGTATTGACTGAATTAAAGCCACACTGCAATGCAATTTCCGTGATACTTTTGTCTGTATTTTTAAGCAAATAAACCGCATGGCTACACCGAACTGAAATAAGGTAAGTGCGAAAGGGAATATCCAACCGGTCACTGAAAAGATGAGAAATATAGGATGGATGATAGGAAAACTTTTTTGCAAGATGCTCAATAGTCAAGGGTTCGTAGAAATTATCCTCAATATAGGAAACCAGACTCCCCGCCAACTCATCTGCCGAAGACTTACGAACAAGTCCTACTTCGGGCAGAAAATTGGATAAAATAAGATATAACCAAGCTTTTTCTTCCACAAAATTTCTTGCGCCTTCAATCCGTTCAAATGCCATTTTTGTATCCGGCAAAATCAAGCTTTTCGGTATATACGGATTTGTAATAATATAATTCTCAATATCCGGAATTTGACTTCTCAAAAAATGAATCTCAAAAACAATAAGCAAAATTTGGGTACTATCACTTTCCTGCTCCGAAGCTTTTTGGTAGGAATGGGGGACATTGGAAAAAATAAAGGCTGCATCTCCCTCTTCCAGACAATATTGTGTTTCACCGATGGTGATTTTCTGCCGTCCGGAAAGAACATAGCAAATCTCTAAATGCTGATGCATGGCACTAGCATAATCATACAAATTATCCCGCCGGCTAACATTCAGAGATTCAAAGTGTTTCTCCAGATAAGACTTCATCAGCAACACATCTTTCCACGTTATATTCTGCTAGAAAAGACAAAAGATTCCCCTATCTTTACTCTTCACATTTCTTTGTTTTAACCAATTATATCACGGCGTGATATAATTGTCAAGATAAAGCAGAAACCTTATGAAAAATAGTAAGAGAATCCTTATTTAATTTGATGATTCATTTTGGTCCATGGCATAGGGTCTTTTTTTCTCAAGAACCCGACGGTCCAATGGAAAACGGGATTGAAACTGCTTAGGAGATTTTCTATATTGTGTGGGGGAAACACCAAAAACTTTTTTAAAGCAACGTCCCAAGGTATTGATGGACCCAAATCCGCATATCAATGCAATTTCTGTGATACTCTTCACAGTATCCCGAAGAAGATACGCAGCATGGTTACACCGGCAAGCAATCAAATAGGTGCGGAAGGGTATATTCAATCGGTCGCAGAAAAGATGAGAAATGTAAGACGGATGATAGGAAAACTTTTTTGCAAGATATTCAATAGTCAACGGTTCGTAGAAATTATCATCAATATAAGAAACCAGACTATCTACCAGCTCATCTGCTGAGGACTTTCGAACAAGACCTACTTCGGGGAGAAAATTTGACAAAATGAGATACAACCATGCTTTTTCTTCCACGTAGTTTTTTGCACCCTCAATTCGTTCAAATGCCATTTTCGTATCCTGAAACACCTTGCTCCTTGGAATGAAAGGTTGTGTAATAATATAATTCTCAATATCCGGTATATGATTTCTCAAAAATTGAATTTCAAAAACAATCGTTAAGCTCAGCGTATTTTCTCCATCCGGTCCGTCAACCTTTTGATAGGAATGGGGAATATTAGGGAAAACAAAGGCTGCATCCCCCTCTTTCAAAAGGTATTGTGTTTCCCCAATGGTAATAAACTGCTGACCGGAAAAAACGTATATTATTTCCAAATGCCGATGCATAGCATTCGCATAATCAAACGAATAGGTTCGCCGAGTACTATTCAATGAACTAAAGTGTTTTTCCAGATAAGATTTCATCACCAACACCTCTTTTCATGATACAATTTATCAAAATGCACTTTCTTCATTTTATCACACACATTTCTCACCAATTCTTCATTTTCTGTTTTTTTCTCTACAAAATATGTTGTGTTTCTTGTTTTAGATGAAACAGCGTAGCACTCGATTACATTTTAAAAATAGGATATACAAAAAACAGGAAAGAATTTAAAACTCTTTCCTATTTTTGCATACTCTGTGTAATAATATTTCCTACTTTTTCTCTTTTTGTTCTCGTTCCGATTCCAGATACTTTTCCCGAAGTTCGCGATATTTCTCCTCAGGAATGGGCGGATGAGGGAAGGTGGTAACCGGCATCAGTTGATCACCTGCTACCGCCGGGGTTGTGCAGGCATGGTCATTGCGGTAAGCATCCCGCTCCTCCGGGTTTCTCAGATTGGGAACCTTGATGGGTATGTTGCCGTTACAAGCGGACTTCCACGCCAGGATTCCGCAAATTCCCATGTCAACCCCCTGATAAACATCAATAGAATATCTACCGTCAGGTCTACCTTTGATTTTTTCGATGAAGAAATAGGGTGCATAAAAGTCTGCTCCGGCGTGAGCTTTCATATCTGTTGCTTTAACTGCATATTGCCGGGCAAGTTCCGTTACCGGTTCGTACTTATCCCATGATCCCTTGTTGAGTTTTTCTCCCTCTTTGTAGACATGCATCAGTTTTTGCTCATAGAATCTACCGCTTTCCATCATTCCATTCTGGCAGTACATCTGGTAGTTCCAGGGATAAGCGTGTTCCCTCGCAACCGGTCCGTGCAGACTCTTAACCACCGCACCATTCTCCAAAGTTACCATTTCGATTCCGGGACCGTAGACAACTGCCATTTCCTCAAAATCCCGCTCCCGTCTTGGGCACTCGTAGCCCACCACCTGCACCGGACGCTTTCCGGTTGTAGCAAGGATGGGTCCTAACGAATGGGTACAATACAACGTCGCATACATCCGATTTCTCCAATGATTGGGATCTCCGTAGGTAAGACCCGGCCAAGCATGTGCACAGTCATGAAGATACTCACATTCAGCGTACATAATCTCGCCCATCTCTCCTGACTCATATCTCTGCCACATATCGAAAGCGTGTGTCATGTAGCAGCAGTTCTCTGCAAAGGCGTAAACCTTTCCTGATTTCTCTACTGCTTCAATCAGTTCTACCGCCTGTGCCATGGTCTCGCAAGGAACACATTCCGACAGGACATGCAAACCTTTTTCCAGACAACGAATAGCAAAAGGCGCGTGCTCGGTAGCAAAATTAGCCAGAACTACTGCATCCATATCATGCTGAATAAAATCATCAAAACTTTCATAGAGGGCAACCTCGATTCCGGCTGCATCTGCTTTTTCCTTTACCAAATCCAACGAGGGACGATGCCAGTCACAGACTGCAACCAATTCTGCCTCCTCGTAGGCAAGAAACACCTGAATCATTGACATTCCTCTATGTGCACCAAAAACACCAACTCTTGTTTTCATCTTTCTCCACTCTCCTTAAAAAGTTAATTTCCCTTGAGGGGTATATAAAGCACCCTTGGCTCTTTCCCATCCGGGCACCGGATTCGCATGACTTGGGAAGCATCCCGGCTGCTCAGGATAAACCCCCATCATATACCGCCAGAATACATATATCGGGATGGAGGACCAACCATGGCAAAGACTTCCGGCATAGCCACAATCGTTAGCGCCTCCACTGCATTCCCAGAAAGAAGTTGCCCCATAATATATCATGTATCCCCAAACTCTCTCAATATCATCTTGAATCAATTCTGCATAATCTTTTGAGACAGTCATCAAAGCATCATACTTGTAAATCAGATAGCTCAACTCAATGGGCACTAATGTATCATTCAGTAATGCGTCAACAATCTTCTCCAGATATCCTTCCGGAACCAGACCTGCAAGAATGGCAACCGCCTGGGTTATTTGTGTAAAATGAGGCTTGGTATCACCACCGACAAAACACTGATAAGCAGAATTGTCCTTGTTGTAGAAACAGTCGTGAAATGCTCCACAAATTTCCTCCCACAAGGATGTCGCCCAAGCTTTCTCCGCTGTATTTTCAATCCATCCGGCTAGGTCAGCATAATTTTTCAGGGTGATGGCAAATAATCCGGATGCCATAGCATCACATTTACCGCCATTTCCGTCGCTATCCATCAAACCGTCCATCCACCCGTAAAAGTTCCAGTACTCTTCCCCGATGGGCTGCAGAA
>JAZRCD010000012.1:0-3753 GCA_045635425.1 Ructibacterium sp.
TGAGAGGAGAGGAAGAACCTTTCTTTGACGTATATCGTTCTGCTGCACTTTCTGCTGCAGGTATTCTTTCGTGGTATAGTGTCCTGTCCGGTAGTGTTGAATTGGAAATTCCGGATTTTCACAAGAAGGAAGACCGGGACAAGGTGCGTGGAGACTATCGGACGCCTTTTGCGAAGAAGTATAGTGACGTTACCCTGCCCTGTAAGGTTGGGGCTCCTTTTGAACGTTAATGTTGGTATGAAAAACGAGGCATAAGATCCCGTTTTTCTCAATGGATATAATGAGGAGACTTTTATATGAAACATGCAGTCATTTACGATAATTGTGGAAATAAATGGGATACTGCCCTGCCATTAGGAAATAGCGTCTTTGGATGTATGGTTTTTTATGAAGATCATATTCTCCATATGCCAATGAATCATTATGAGGTTTATCACTACAGAAGAAGTAATTCTATTCCTCAGGATAGTGCTTATAAATTGTATCAAACACCCCATACAACCAGGGATTGGCACCAAGAGAGAATTGATGAAGCAGACCGCAAGGCGTCCCAAAACGGGGAACCCTATGTATATTACCGCCCGGGTTATGAACGTACGGATGTTGATGAAAAAACTCATGCTAAAGGAGCGGCGGCGTCCTATGCTCATCCTGCGACAGGTGAATTGAAGTTTCATTTTGCAGACGCCTTAAAGGATGTTCAAAATAAAATCACCCTGTACACCGAGGATGCAAAAACCGAACTGCTTCTAAAGGGTGAAACCGATTCTCTTTCCATGGAGACCATCATCGCTCGTGAGGATTGTATTCTTTCCAGGTTTGAGCAATCACGAAGTGGTCTCTTGGAATCCATCCGGATTGACTTTTCTCCTTACCCAAAGGAAACATCCCCCTCGGTGGTTTACACCCAAATAGATGATGCCACTTTTGGCTATACTGCAACCCGTCAGTTTACCGATGAGGATGCAAAAACCTTTGTCTTCTCCGGCATCATTCGTCTTGTCGGTGCAAGAGGAACTCTTGCCGAGGAAGTAAATGGGACTCGAATTGTCATTACTGAATCTGAAAAAGATGTTACTGTCATGACCGGTATTTTCACCGATTGGAAATACGAAAACCCCTTGGATGATGGCGTTAAGAAAATGGATGAATTCCAAAGTAATCTTCCCATGCTCTATGCTGACCATAGTGCATACTGGAAAGAATTCTTTGCACGTTCTTCTGTCTCTTTGCCTGATCCGTTTTTAGAACATGTTTACTATGTGAACCAATATGCATTGGATTGTTCCAGTGGTAAAGACGGGATTATGAAGCATCAGGCCTGTGGACTAAACGGTCTTTGGGGCATTCGTAACCCCTACATTTGGTATAGTACCTGGTACTGGGATGTAAACATTCAGGCGGCATTTGCCGGAGTCTTTTCCAGCAATCGGCTTGACTTGGGAAAGGTTTTCTCCGATGGGTTAAAATGTTATGTTGATAGCGCAAAATGGTTTGCAGAAGAATATCATCGAATGACAGGGATTTCTGCAGATTATCCATATCATTTTTATTACTCTACCTGGCCTTGGTGTGCTATGTATCTTTGGTTCCAGTATGAGTATAGTCAGGATGTGGACTATCTGCGAGAGGATGCTTATCCTATATTCTTGAAAATCTGTGAGTTCTTAGTTCAACTTTATCGGTATGATGAAGAAAAGGGATACTGTACCATCTACCCCGATATCTCTCCGGAGCAAGGTCCCCTGACCCATGACACCACCATTACTACCGCAAGCGTGAAATATCTCTTCCAATTCACTCTGAAATCGGCAGAAATTTTGGGAGATACCAATCCCCTTTTGGCAGAGTGTAAGAAGATTTTGGGAAAGATGTGTCCCTATGCTACCTGCGAAGATACTACCTATGGCAAGCGGTTTAAGGACTCTCACGATGCACCTGCTAACATGTGGATTCGTCACCCAAGTATGATGATGCCCCTCTTCCCCATTGGGGAATACGATATGGATTCCGACGAGGAAATAAGAACCATATTAGAAAACTCTGTCCACTATTTAGAGGATCGTTGCGAAATGGGCATCTTTGGGGGAAGCTGGCTTGCCGCTTGTGCCGCAAGACTTGGTAAAGGTCAGACCGCACTTCGTCTTCTTTATGAGAGAGGTATTGACCACGTTCTTCGTTCCAGCGGACTTTCTGCTGAGGAGACTGACCGCTTTATGAACTTCTGTCTCTTGAACGGTGGTCCTCGATTCTATCCCGATATGATGGAGTTTACAGGACAAATGTTGGCAGTCGTCAACGAGATGCTTCTTCAATCTCATAATGATATTATCCGTATTTTCTCTGCATTACCTGATGGAGACCCTGAAATTTATCGGATGCATATTCACGGATATAGTAACCACGAATATCCCTTCCGCTTCCGCAAGTACGATGCATGGAAGACGGTTCGGTTTGATAAACTTCTGGCAAAGGGAGCTTTCGAAGTGAGTGCATCCTTAAAAGATGGAACTTTGGAATGGATTCTGGTACATAGCAAGAAGGGTGGCAAGGTTCGTATTTCTTGTCCCTTCCTAAAAGACGGCTACTTCGTAACTTGTAATGGAAAAGGTGTTCCCGTTGGATTCTCAGACGGAATTATGAGTTTTGATACCGTAGAGGGTGAATTCTACCTCATTGCAATTTCGCCTGATGCCTATCAGCCTAAGGATGAGAACGAGGCGTATAATACCGATATTCTTTCCCGTAAAACCTACACCAAACGAAATCTCTTTATTGGTGAGAATACAGATACCGAATATTACAAAGCCATGGATTACTTCCTGCGGAGTTGGTATTTGGCAAACATTCGAATGGAAAATCATACCCTGCATAAGTTTGATTTTTGTGTTAACAAAGAGAAGCCGTACCTTGACTACTATTCTCCACAATCCTATGGTGCCTGTGAAATGTTGATGGTTTCTAATCCGTTTCAGGTAATCGGAAGCGATAATCTTACCTTTGATTCTTTTCGTGGCTATGGATTTTGTAAAACAGAGGGAATTACTTTCATAGATAGAGGTAAGCCTGATCTTCTTCGTCAGGATTTTATTCAGGGAACAGAGGAAACGGAATTTATTATTGATGCTCCTCGTGGTCAGTACGAATTTTTGGTAGTTTCCGGTGATTTAGAAGAAGAAAATATTACCATTTTGGAGATGGAAAATGGAGCACGATATGGCGGTGAGGTTGTGAAAAAAGGACGGTATCAATGCGAATTGATTCCTTTTGTGCAAAAGAAGGACACTCCCATCCGTTTAAAAATTTCCACCAAGCCAGGATACCAATGGAAAATGAATCTTTTGATGCTGAATGTAACAAAAGGATACTAAATTAAGGAAAGAAGGATATGTTATGCAAGCCAAGTTGCCGCCTATACATAATGATAAAGCACTTCCAATAGTCCATTTTCCAACCAGAATGCATGCGGCAATCTTTCGTCTGTGGGAGATGGTGGAAAAAGAAACCATCTCCAAGGCGTTGGAACTTCCTCTCGCTACCATAGAAAAGGCAGCGGTTGATATGGGACTGCCTAAACAGGGGAATTTAAAACATTGGAAGAAAAGAGGATACATTACCATCATCCGCAATGTTTGGCATTTGCTTTCTTATGAACAGATTTTGAAACTCCTTGGGTGGGATGAAGAAAAACTTGCCATCAAATTAATGGAAGAGGATAGTATTGACATTAAATTGGGCGGATTCAAACCTTAT
>JAZRCD010000013.1:0-2874 GCA_045635425.1 Ructibacterium sp.
ATTTAAATACGGGCGAACATTACCCGCCAGATACAAAGAACCACATATGCAAACGATAGCATCATTTCCTGCCATTTCCTTTGCTTTTTCAATTGCCGAAATGGGATTTTGCTCCTCTTCAATCTGTATGCAGAACTTCTCAGCAACAGAAATAAGATTTTTTGTAGAACAACATCGAGGCATAGGAACCTGCGTAAAAACGACGCCTTTTGCAATTGACAAAATCTCTTCAAGAAATCCTTGCCAATCTTTATCTTCCATCATAGCTATGCAAAAACAAACAGGACGACCTTCCTTTTTTAAAGCAGAAATCAGTGCTTTTGCCGCCGGAACATTATGTCCACCATCGAGTATAAGGTCGGATCCAAAATGCTCAAATCTGGCAATGTTTTTAGCATATTTTAAACCACTTCTAACCGCTTCATCCGTTATTGCAATACCTTGTTCTCTTAAAACAGAAACCGTCTCTAAGACGGTTGCTCCGTTGTATATCTGAAATTCACCTTGCAAACCAAGTTCATAATCCTTGTCTTGGTAATACATCTTATCATCTACCATAACAGGCGTTTTGGCCACATAAAGTATAGATTCCTTCTCTTTTGCCTTTTCAGAAATAACTTTTTGTACCGCAATATCTTGCAACGGATAGGATACAACCGGAACATTCTTTTTTATGATACCGCATTTCTCTGCGGCAATCTTTTCGATAGTATTTCCCAGATATTGCATATGATCCAAACCAATTGCAGTTAATACAGTTGCAATAGGATTTTCAATTACATTGGTTGCATCAAGGCGACCACCAAGTCCTGTTTCCAGCACTACATAATCACACTTTTGCATAGAAAACCAACAAAAAGCCGCCGCTGTATCAAGCGCAAATTCAGAAACGGGTGCATCGAACTCCTCAATCACTTCTCGTATATGCGTGATAATACTTGCAAGAGATTCGTCGGGTATCTCCTCTCCGTTGATACGAATTCTTTCATTAAATCGTTCAATGTATGGAGATGTAAACAATCCACAACGATATCCGGAAGCAGATAAAATCTCCGAAAGCATTGCGGCAGTAGACCCCTTCCCGTTGGTTCCTGCAATATGAACAATCCGCAGATTTTTCTGCGGATTGTCTAAATGCAATAACAATTTTTCAAGCATCTTATTTCCCAGTTCGCGAGCAAACTTGGGCGTTTCATGAATATACCGAATGGTTTCCTGATAATTCATAATCTTAAACGATGCAAGCACCGGATTGGATGTCATCCAAAGTAGAGGTAACAACCAATTTTCCATCATGCTCCGCTGACAGAATCATGCCATTGGACTCCAACCCCATCATTTTTCTCGGCGGGAAGTTAGCAATAAAGAGAACGTTCTTGCCAACCAAATCCTCCGGCTTATAGTAATTTGCAATTCCGGAAAGAATTTGACGACGTTCCGAACCAACTTCTAACTCAAAACGAAGAAGTTTCGATGACTTAGGCACTTTCTCACAAACAACAACCTTGCCGACACGAATATCAAGTTTTTCAAAGTCTTCAAATGTCACAGAATCCTTATAAGGCTCAATCTCAACGGCTTCTTCCTGAGGTTGTGCCATATCTGCTTCCAACTCAGCCAGTTTTGCATCCACATCAAGGCGTGCAAACAACGGTGTCGGATTGCTTACCTGAGTTCCGGCTGTTGTCTTTCCAAACACCTCAAGGCTTTCCCATGTTAAATCAGTAATCCCAACCTGTCCTGCAATTGCGTCTGCAGTTTCGGGCATAAAGGAGGACAACAAAGATGCAATGTAACGAATGGATTCAGCCAAATGATACATAACAGATTTCAAAGTTTCCTTTCCTTCTTCTGTCTTTGCAAGAACCCAAGGCATTGTTTCGTCAATGTATTTGTTAGAACGATTTACAATTTTCCAAATGGCATCCATAGCATCTGCAACACGAAGACGCTCCATGCATGAGGCAGTTTCTTTTGCACAAGAAACACAAGTTTCTTCCAGATTTGCGTCAAACTCAGTAGCAACGGTTGGTTCAGGAATCTGACCATCAAAATATTTTTGAATCATGGAAACAGTTCTATTTACCAAGTTGCCCAAGGTATTAGCCAAGTCGGAATTATAGCGACTGATTAATGTTTCCAAAGTGATGTTTCCATCCTGTGCAAAGGGCATTTCGTGCAAGAGATAATAACGCACCGCATCAACCCCAAAATGACGAACCAAATCATCAGCATAGATAACATTACCGATAGACTTACTCATCTTATCTTGTCCGTTTAAAAGCCACGGATGACCAAAAATCTGCTTCGGCAATTCTTCTCCTAATGCCATCAGGAAAATCGGCCAATAAATGGTGTGGAATCTTAAGATATCCTTGCCGATGATATGCACATCTGCCGGCCAATAATGCTCATAAGGTTCCTCTTTGGCATCACAACGATAACCAATAGCAGTAATATAATTGGTCAATGCATCAAGCCATACGTATGTTACGTGTTCCGGATTGAAAGGAACAGGAATACCCCACTTAAAACTACTTCTGGATACACAAAGATCCTGAAGACCGGGTTTTAAGAAGTTGTTAACCATTTCCTTTTTTCTGGATTCCGGTTGAATAAAATCGGGGTTTTCTTCAATATGCTTCATCAAACGATCTGCATATTTGCTCATCTTAAAGAAATAAGCTTCCTCATGCTGCTTATGAACCTCTCTGCCGCAATCAGGACATTTACCGTCTACCAACTGTGTGTCCGTCCAGAACGATTCACAAGGAGTACAATACCAATCCTCATAAGAATCCAGATAAATATCGCCCTGTTCATATAACTTTTTGAAAATCTTCTGAACAGTCTCCTCATGATAAGTATCGGTTG
>JAZRCD010000014.1:0-2218 GCA_045635425.1 Ructibacterium sp.
GGTTTTCATGCAGTTGCGCTTTTTGTTTTTTGGCTGTTGCGGAATTCTTGCTGTTTTTGAATTTTCCGCCTATTCTTTATAGTAGAGGGATGATCGACCCTCTGATGGGATTTGGATCCAAATACCGGAGCCCCAACGGTTTTTGTCGCAAATTCCGTATATGATAATTGCCCCCACTTTTCGGAGTGTGGGCATTATTTATTTTCAAAGAAAGGAGGATCCAAATGCAAAACCAAAGGAAAGGAGGAAACGGCTTATGCTCAAGCTGACATCCGGACAAGCGGTGCGTGTTCGACGCTTAGTTCGGAGGCTTTGTGCCAACTGTGACGAGGACGGAAACTGTCTGCTGTTAGAAGATGGCGAAAGGCAACAATGTGTGCAACTGATTTCCCGGTATGGAGTATACTGCAAATATTTTCTTCAGGCGGTACTCCCTGCGGACGAGAAGTTGTTCAGACAAATCATGGAACACAACAATCGAATCTATTAACAACGAAAAGGAGAAAACTACAATGAAGAAATTCAACGACATGTATGTGATTGGCATTGATCACGGCTACGGAAACATGAAAACGGCAAACTGCTGTTTTCCTACTGGTGTGCTGAAAAGCGACCGAGAACCTATTCTCACAAATGACCTTCTGGTATGGAACGGTATGTATTATTCCATCGGTGTGGGTCACAAGGAATTCCTGGCAGAAAAGGTTGCGGATGAGGATTATTATGTTCTCACCCTTGCCGCTATTGCACGGGAACTGAAGCGAGAGAAGATCACAGAAGCAAAGGTCTATCTTGCGGTGGGGCTTCCCCTCACTTGGGTCAGAGATCAGAAGGATGCATTCAAGAAATATCTGTTGCAACATCAAGACCTTTCTTTTACATTCCGCAATGTGGAATATCACATTCAGATCGTCGGAGCAGAAGTCTTTCCGCAGGGTTTAGCCGCTGTTGCAGAAAAACTGGGAACCTACGGCGGTGTGAATTTGCTTTGCGATATTGGCAACGGTACCATGAATGTTATGAAGATCATCAACCGGATGCCGGACGGACAATATATGTTTACAGAAAAGTATGGTGTCCATCAATGCACCCTTCTCATCAGAGAGGAGATGATGCGTTTGTACCATACAACTCCGGACGATGCGATCATTACGGAGGTTTTGAAGAAAGGCACAGCGGATATTGATAAGGCATATCTTGATACCATTGTCAAAACTGCAAAAGTTTACACTGCCGAGATCTTCCACAGGTTACGGGAGCATGAGTATGATCCCAGACTCATGAAGCTCTATGTGGTAGGCGGAGGAGGTTGCCTGATCCGTAATTTCGGAGAGTATGACGGAACCCGTGTGACTATCAACGAGGACATCTGTGCTACGGCGAAGGGCTACGAATACATGGCAACAACATCTCTGGAACGCAGGGGTGGTAAAGTATGAGCATCCGGAACATAAAACTTCGGCTGAATTTGGAACGAGAAGAAGATCGTCGGGCATGGGAATTTATAAAGAGCCAAGAAGGGTCCTATACAAAGACGGTGGTCACTGCTATTTGCCAATATCTGGAGCAATCTTATGAAAAGGAAGGTTCGGATGCATATTGGGAAAAGTTCACCTCTATCCTTCGAGAGGAGTTGGATCACCACAATCCTTTGTCGGGATTGCTGGCACTATTGCAAACTGCATCGGCACAAAATTCCTCTCCGGTACCTGCAGTGGGTGAGAAGAATACACAAGAAGTGGAAGACAAACTCTTTGACTTTCTGGATTCCTTTTGATGGGGACACTTTTGCCCGTTTTTGGGGACAACCAGCCCCCAATTTCAGCGGATTTTGCCCCCACAAAACGGAATGGGGTCAAATACCACTAAAAGTGACCCCAACTTTATAAAAATTTGGGTCAAAATAAAGGAAAAGTGGAACTCTCTTGAGATTTCGGCTCAAAAGACGGCTGAACTCCGGCTTTCGAGCCATACGAAGAAGAGATTGAAAGTGAACGGCTTTAGGGAGCGTCCTATAGAGGAACGGGATTTGTCTTATGCTGTAACAAGCAGGGAACTTGTACGGCAAGTTCCAAAAAACAGCAGGCTCTTGCCCTCTGTTTGCTTTTAGGGGACACCCCTAATACCCCGTGTTCGGAATTTATGTTCCTATCTGAAAAATCCATTGACAAAATGGGGTGTTGATGCATTATAATATTCGACAGAGCCGGATCTGACT
>JAZRCD010000015.1:0-1515 GCA_045635425.1 Ructibacterium sp.
AATGGAACAGGCAATATTATCCCGACTCTGCCTGATATCCAAGGAGGAGCTTAGGAATATTTCTGATGTTTCCGAAGGGTTGGAAAACGCCATCAAGCGAGAGGCCTTGACTGCAGACAGTCTGCCTGACCTTATAGAACGAGTCAAGTCCAAGCGCTATGCTTATAGCCGAATTCGTCGTATTTTGCTAAACGCCTATCTCGGCATTACCAAGCAGGATGCCAACCTCCTTCCATCCTACATCCGTATTCTGGATTTTAACGAAAAAGGACGGGAAGTTTTGAACTTAGCACGGAAAACAGCAACCCTTCCCCTTGCCAAGCACGGGGGACAAATCAAGGATAACCCCAACGCTCTCGCTCTTTGGCAAAGAGAACTGAACTTAGATCGGGTGTATGGATTGTTAAACAAAAATATCATTACTGAAAAGGAGAATTTCTCATGCGAATAACAGAAGAAATCAAGTACATTGGTGTTAACGACCACCGCATTGACCTTTTTGAGGGACAGTATGTGGTAGAAAACGGAATGGCATATAATTCCTATCTTATTTTGGATGAACAAGTAGCGGTTATGGACACGGTGGATGCCCGTTTCGGCAAGGAATGGCTTTCCAATCTGGCAGCACAACTTCGAGGCAGAACCCCCGATTATCTGGTGGTTCATCACATGGAGCCGGATCATTCTGCCAGCATTGCTCTTTTTATGAACGCTTATCCCAACGCCAAAATCGTGGCAAGTGCCAAGGCATTCCCTATGATGAAGCAGTTCTTCGGCACCGACTTTGCTGAACGTCAGGTTGTTGTTGGCGAGGGAGACACCCTCTCCTTAGGAAAACATACTCTGACCTTCATTACTGCGCCCATGATTCATTGGCCGGAAGTTATTATGTCCTATGACAGTTACGAGAAGGTTCTCTTCTCTGCCGATGCCTTTGGTAAATTCGGTGCCAATGACGTGGAAGAAGACTGGGCTTGTGAGGCTCGTCGTTACTACATCGGTATTGTGGGCAAGTATGGTGCACAGGTGCAGGCACTCTTGAAAAAGGCATCCGCCTTGGATATCCGTACCATTTGTCCTCTCCATGGACCGATTCTTGACAGCAATCTGGACTATTACCTGAACCTCTATAACATCTGGTCCTCCTACGGAGTGGAGACCGAAGGGGTGATGATTGCCTACACTTCGGTTTACGGCAATACCAAAAAGGCCGTGGAAGAACTGTCGGAAGAACTGAAGAAACAAGGATGCCCCAAGGTGGTTATTAACGATTTGGCTCGTTGTGATATGGCCGAGGCCATCGAGGATGCTTTCCGCTACGGAAAGATTGTCCTTGCTACCACCACCTATAACAACGACATTTTTCCCTTTATGCAGACCTTTATCCATGGTTTGGTAGAACGAAACTTCCAGAATCGTCAGGTTGGCCTGATGGAAAACGGCTCTTGGGCACCCACCGCCGCCAAGAAGATGGTGGCTCTGTTGGAACCCTGTAAGAACCTGGCCTTCACCGAC
>JAZRCD010000016.1:0-2898 GCA_045635425.1 Ructibacterium sp.
AATATGGTATCGTATTTCGACTCAATTCTGGAAAAGCCTACGGTGGAAGACGAGTATGGGACCCGCGCAGAGACAGCTATATCCTTACAGACATCCGTCCCATTGCCCTCTGCCCCAAAGGGACTGCAGACCTTCTGTTCATCGGTCCAAATGGCCTAATCGCTTTCATCGAATGCAAAGATGACCGCGGCAAACTGAGAGAAGAACAAAGATTCTTTCTTGAACTAATGAGAAAAAATGGCTATCGTGCGGGAGTTGCAAGATCTCCCGAAGAAGCCCTTAGAATTATAGGAGTAGAGATTTTATGATAAAGAGAGATAATGGCGTTAATCAAATGATGTACGTGTCCTGGAGTTCCAATCAGCACAAATCGATAGATCCGCATCAGGTACTTGCCATTGAAATTATCAAACTCGCAGCTCAGGATTATAAAAGAGAGCTTATCAAAAGTAAAAAAGGAAATCTCAAAACCCGAGAATGTTACCGTCTGGAGCGGTTCTTCCGCTCCGAGTACGGACAACTCCTGTCCATGGGGAAAGGGGAATATATCATGGAAAAAATTCAAAGAGAAGTGGAGGCGGCATTCCATGATTGAACGAAAGTTTCCGACAGATTGCACCCGGAAGTGCCCTCATATGGAAGCCTTTCAATCCAGTATGGTCGACGTGCATTATTACTGTAGATTGCTGGGTGTTTGCTGCGATGCAGAAAGATCCGTTAGTTATAATTGTCCGCTGAAACGAGGTTCAAAATGATTTGCGACAGCCGTTGCAAGACTTGTAAATATTGCATGTGGTTTGGGATGTATCAGCATAGTTGTATGTGCGGTTATATCCTAAAGACCGGACATTCCCGCGGCTGTCCTGCCGGGAAGGACTGTACGAAATATGAAAGGAAGTGAACTAATTGCCAATACCAGAAGAATTAAAACAAAACGTCCGCTGGTGCGGATGGATCCGAGATGAGAGAAAGGGCAAAATCCCTATCGACCCGAAAACCTTAAAGGAAGCCAAGACCAATGACCCCGAAACCTTCAACACCTTTGACATGGCGGACGAAGCTCGCCTGGGGTCTTTTGTTGACGGTGTAGGAATCCTTATCGGGAACGGATATTCTGTGATCGATATTGACCATTGTTTGGTGGATGGATTTCTATCTGACGTTGCCCTAGACATCTGCTATACCATGGAAAGTTATGCTGAAAAATCCCCCTCTGGGGATGGGCTTCACATCATCTTCAAAGCATCGGATTTCAATTTCGACCGAGAAAAATACTACCTTAAAAATCCGAATAACGGCATTGAAGTATATATGTCCGGGATCACTAACCGATTTATGACCATGACCGGGAATACCATCTTTGGATACCCAATCTGTGACAACCCGGAAGCGCTTCAAATCATCCTGGATAAATATATGCTTCGACCTCAAAAGAAGAAGCAAAAATCAGCCCAAGAAACGCATAATACCATGGACCTATCGGAACAGGACATCATCGAAAAAGCATCGAAGAACACCAAGTTCTATAATCTGTTTCATGGGGATATGTCGGCTTATAATAACGATCATTCTTCGGCGGATCTTGCCCTTTGTAATATTTTAGCATTCTGGACGGGGAGAGACGCCGCAAGGATTGATTCCATTTTCAAACAGTCAAAACTATACCGTGAGAAATGGGACCGTGAAGATTATAAGAGAGCCACCATTGAAAAGGCCATTGCAACGTGTACGGAGGTTTATGATCCATACAAACCACAGACCATCTGGGATAAGTTGGACACCCCTTATTTAATCACAGATGAGTGGACCGTAAATGCCGATGGTGTGACCCATACTGTAGTGAAAAGCAAGAAGACCGGGGAAACCGAGGATGTCATTGTTACCGCTACCCCGATTGCTCCCGCAGCATATCTGGAGAACCCGGAAACGGGAGATTGCAAGGTGGAGATCCACTATATTTATAACAACAGCCAAAGATCCTTTGTTTGTGATAATGAAACCTTGATGAATAAAGCAAAGATTGTAAAACTTGCAAACAAGGGGATCAACGTAACCTCGGCCACCGCCAACGATCTTACCAAGTTTTTCTCCGATATGCAACGTCTGAACGCAAAAATATTACCTCACTATTCCTCTGTTGCGCATATGGGATGGGTGGGAGATAAATTTGTTCCTTATGATGGCGGAATTAAATTCGATGCAGAGAATGAGAACGGGTCCCTTTATGGAGCCATTACCCAATCGGGAGAACTTGCCGATTGGGTGAACTTTATGAAACCCCTTCGCAAGAATCTGTATTTCCGTCTGATCATGGCAGCAAGTTTCTCATCCCCGCTGATTCAACGTTGTGGGTGTTTACCATTTTGGTTCCATCTGTGGGGAACATCCGGCACGGGGAAGACCGTTGCACTTATGGCAGCCATGTCTGTGTGGGGAGATCCGAGGATGGGTCGTATGACCAGAACTCTGAACGCTACCCATGCAAGTATGATGTCAACGGTGTCTTTCCTGTACAATCTTCCTTTTGCCGGTGATGAGCTGCAGACCATCAAATCCAACTTCAAGAACTACGATGAACTCATTATGCGCCTTACCGAAGGCGTGGAGCGTAATCGTATGAAATACGATAAAAATCTTCCGGACCGATATTGGCACTGTTCCTTTTTATCTACGGGAGAAGAACCTATCACTGAAGACAACTCCGGTGGTGGAACAAAGAACCGTGTTATTGAAGTTGAGGTGGATAACAAGGTATTCGGCAGACAGGGGAATGCCATCGTAAATTTCATCCTTCAAAATTATGGCTCTGCCGGGCCTGTGTTTATTCGTCATATTCAGCACAATAAAATCGACCGTCAGGCCGAATATCAGAATCTCAACTCACAAATTATGGACTCG
>JAZRCD010000017.1:0-4667 GCA_045635425.1 Ructibacterium sp.
GAACAATTAAGAAATATCAAAAAGATAATGGAAACGGATTGCAGTGGGTTGTTTGACGGAGCAGAACCTTTTTCCTTTTTGGAGAACACATCGGATTTTCAGCCTGGTGGGGAGGTAGAGTCCGATGGTATCCGCTTAATCTACTCCTATTGCGGTCTATATAGTACCTTGGATAATGATATTGAGGATTCCTTTCCGGATTCATTGATGAAACAATATCAGGCGCAAGGGGTGAATGCTATTTGGTTGGAGGCACGCCTTTATCGACTCACGCCTTTTCCCTATGATGATAGTACCTCCAAAGGCTGGGAACTTCGTCAGGAACGATTAAGGAAACTTATCGCATTGGCGGCAAAATACGATATAAAAGTATATTTGTATATGAATGAGCCACGGAATCTTCCTTTGGAGTTTTTTGACAAATATCCGGAGTTCAAGGGGAAGACGATTGGAACGTGTGCTTGTCTTTGCACCAATGCACCGGGTGTACTTGAATATATTGAGCAGGCAACCAACGCCCTTTGCTCGGCAGTACCGGGTTTGGGCGGAATTTTCCTGATTACTCAGTCAGAAGAGGATACCCATTGTAAGGCTCGAACGGGTGGTGTCCCTTGTCCTCGTTGTGAATCGTATTCTATCCCGACCATTATTTCTGACCTTGTTTGCGCCATTTACAATGGTGCAAAGAAAGCTGACCCAAACCTGAATATTATTGTATGGGCGTGGGGTTGGGATGCCTATATGAATCAGGAAGAATGTTTTGAATTAATTGATCGTTTGCCCGACGATATTATTCTGCAGTGCAACAGTGAAGCAAAGATACCGACCAATATTGGTGGGGTTGAGAGTTATGTGCAGGATTACAGTATTTCTAATCCCGGACCCAGTCAATGGGCAAAGGAACTTTGGAACCGTGCCAAAGTTCGAGGGATGGAAGTTTGTGCAAAGGTGCAGATTAACAACACTTGGGAATGTAGTACCGCAACCTATCTTCCGGTTTTCGATTTGATTCGGGAGCATATGATTGGACTGAAAGAGGCGGGTGTCAAACACCTGATGCTTAGTTGGACGTTGGGCGGATACCCTTCGATTAGTTTGAAAATAGCATCTCAATGTTTGATTGATCCTGATATAGAAAAATACCGAGCATTGTTGCAGGAAGAGTTTGGAGAATATGCATCATCGATAGAAAAAGCGGCAAGTATTTTCTCAGAAGCATTTCGGGAATTTCCTTTTTCAATTGGTGCGGCGTATTTTGGACCACAAAATCCCGGACCGTCTAATCTTCTGTATAAAACAAAAAGCGGTTTTCAAGCAACCATGACCGGTTATTGCTATGACGATTTGGATCACTGGCACTCGATTTACCCAAGCGAGGTTTATAGAAACCAATTCCGAAAATTAAGCGAAGAATGGAAGAAGGGACTGGTTTTGATAGAAGATGTGCCGGATTGTGAATGGAAACAGATGGCGTGGACCGGTTATTGTCTTTTCCGTTCGTCCTATTTGCAGATTGAATTTATTATGAATCGAGAGAAAGGAAATTTGCAATATCTGCTGGAAATCATCAAAGAGGAAAAAGAACTTGCAGTTATGTTATTTCATTTGATGCGTAAAAACGCTACCATTGGTTATGAAGCTGCAAACCATTATTATTTCAATAAAGGTATGCTTGCAGAAAAGGTGGTTCAATGTAATCACCTGCTAATGGAAATAGAAAAAGGTACATATTAAGGAAGTGAGTAAAAGTGAAACAAGCATATTTTTATATTGATGATGTAATCTGGGTGTTCCGAGACATAACGAGACAGCATCCGGCATCACTGTTTGACAATCCGTTTATGAAGATGCTCAAAGATGCTCACGAGCGTTATGGAATGAAAATACAGCTAAATGTTTTTTATCAAACAGATTTCTATTATGGAAATGATGAGTTTTCTTTATCCGAGATGACGGATGCCTACAAGGAAGAGTGGATGGCATCTGCATCCTGGTTAAAACTTGGATTCCATGCAAAACAAGAATTTCCTGACTATCCTTATATCAATATTTCCTATCAGGATATGAAAGATAATTTTACAAAAGTTGAGGCTGAAATTACACGCTTTGCTGGAAAGGATTCTTTTACTTATGCCATGATTCCCCATTGGCTCCCGGTGAGCGAAGAAGGGTGTCGGGCACTTAAAGATTGCGGAATTAAGATCCTTGGTATATCTGCAGGAGAGCGATTTGAATATGATGGCAATCCGGACTCCTTGCCTTATGGGCATGCAGGCCGCTTGCTACAAAATCGTAAGCCCGGGACCGCTCTTTATAAACGGGGAACATCCGACCTTGCTATTGATACCTCGCTCTGTAGTTATAATCATCTTGGGTTAGATATTTCTTTGCCTATTAAGTATACAAGAGAGGCATTTTTGGATGAAAAAACAGGTCTGTATTTTAAAGATTTTGAAACAGGACCTTGCCTTAACTTGATTGAGTATAAGGATTTAAAAAAAGAATTTGAGCCAATCTTGGATAAGAAATTTATTTTTTATTACTTGCACGAACAGTATTTTTATCCGGAGTATTTTGTATACCATCCTGATTATGCAGAAAAGATTTTTTGTGTGGGTGAAATGCTCCAAAAACAAGGTTTTAATTATATATTTGCGGAAAGTTTGGTATAGGAATGCTTGCTATTATGCTAAAGTTTTGGATTAAGCTTTCATAAGTGAGGGAGTTACAAGGATGGAAAACATCGTAAAAAAACTGTACTGAGAAGAGATAAAGCGAGGGCTAAAATTGTGAAAAGTTTTGTACACGGAGAAACGAACGAGTTTATTGACTGGTATGATAACGACGGGAATATTATCAATGCCAGCGATGGTGGAATTATTTTTGCGGAGGGAAAGTATCATTGGTATGGGCAAGCTTTGGGCGATTTGCCTTTTGGGACTGCCGGAACCGGGGGTCAGACAACCCGACAAGGGGTTGTTATGTATGCATCTGAGGACTTGCTCAACTGGGAGTATGAGGGTGTGATATTGCCTTGCTCTCAGGATGAGAATAGTGAGCTTTATGGCCCCATGCGATTTGAACGCCCTAAGATTCTCTATAACGAGATGACAAAGCAATATGTTTTGTGGTGTCACTATGTAAAATATCCCGGAGACCATGGAATGGATCCTGGTACTGCGGAGGCTGGCGTTGCAGTTTGCGATAAGGTGAATGGAACGTATGCATGGCAAGGTCATTTCCGTCCCATTAAAGAGGAGGGACGTGTTAGAGATTGCACTCTTTACAAAGATGAGGATGGAACAGCATACTTTGTCTATGATCAGGACTTTGGCGAAGGTGATAGAAATCTGCATTTCGTAAAGCTTTCCGAGGATTATCTTTCTGCTACGGAGGACTCATGGAAGATGGAGGGTGGATATCACCGAGAAGCACCGGCCATCGTGTACTATGACGGATATTACTATATGATAACCTCGGGGTTGACAGGTTGGAATTACAATCAAGCAAAGTATTTCCGCAGTAAGTCCCTGCGTGGGCCTTGGAAGGATATGGGGGATCCTTGTGTAGGGGATGTAGAGCGTACCACATTTTGTTCTCAGACGACTTATATTTTCCCCGTTGAGGGAAAAGATGGAATGTTTATCCATATGGCGGAGCGGCACAATACCAAGAATTTTCTTCATTGTTCTTACATATGGTTGCCTATTTGCTTTGGAGAAAACCATACCTTAGAACTTCAATATAAAGAGGAGTGGAGTCTATATTAAATAGCAATGAAATGCGAGTAAAGAAAGGAATAAATCCTAAAAAAGCATCTTAATGGAATGAAAAGAAAATGATACTAAATCTTGGCAAATATAGTGCAATAAATAATAGCGGAAAGTTTGGTATAGGAATGCTTGCTATTATGCTAAAGTTTTGATTAAGCTTTCATAAGTGAGGGAGTTACAAGGATGGAAAACATCGTAAAAAAACTGTATGGAGAAGAAAATAGATTTTCCTTGGAGAAATTTCTGAATCCTCCAACAGAATATGCCCCTTCTTATAACTGGATATGGAATGCCCCGGTTTCTCACGAGGAAACCGACAAGCAATTGGATGAAATGGTCCGTCTTGGAATCAAGGTTATTGCTGTTGTTCCGGAGCCTAAATCCTTTCGTCCGACCAGTATGCCAACCATGATGGAGCCTGATTATTTGACCAAGCATTATTTTGAAGAATATCAGTATATGGTAGAGGGGCTTAAAAAAAGAGGAATGCTTTTCTGTTTATACGACGAGGGTGGTTGGCCCTCGGGAAGAGCATGTGGGAAGATTATGCTGGAGCATCCTGAGTATGCTCGAAAAATCTTTGCGTCCAGAAAAGCAGAGGTAAAAAAGGACGTTGCTTATGTGATGCCTGAGGATGCCCTTGCTGTCTTTGATGAGAATTGGAGCCGGGTGCAAGAGGGACAGATTTTTGATGCCGATTGCGAAGTGGCGGAATATTATTTATCCTGCACACCTTTTGCCTATCCGGGTATGCCATGCGACCCGGATATTTCCGTGCCGGAGGTAACGCAGACATTTCTTACAATGACGCACGAAGGTTATAAACCCTATTTAAAAGAATATTTTGGTAATACCATAAAAACGGTGTTCACCGATGAGGCGGCAATTAGTGAA
>JAZRCD010000018.1:0-12833 GCA_045635425.1 Ructibacterium sp.
CGGGTTCTGCGCTATCGATGTTTTCGGGAGATTTGTGTGGCCAAGGAAATCACAAAAATTGCAACAGCACATCACAGAAACGATCAGGCAGAAACTGTATTGATGCGAATGCTTCGCGGTGCAGGTATTGAAGGATTGGCCGGAATCCGATATATGAGACAGGACGGTGTGGTTCGACCTTTGCTGGATGTAACCCGTGAAGAGATTGAAGGATATTGTGCTGAAAACGGCTTGGAGTATTGTACCGACAGTTCCAATACAGAGGAGCAATACGCCAGAAACCGAATCAGAAATCAATTGCTTCCTCAGTTGGAACAATTTAATCCCAACGTAGTGACAGCCCTTTCCAATCTCGCCAAAAACATGGCGGAGGACGGAGATTTCTTGAGAGATTATGCAAAACGTCTTTATGGTCGTTTGGGATCTCCGCTTCCGGAAAGAAGACCGGTTGTTCTGGAGATAGAATCTCTTAAGATGTTGGAACCGACCATTCAGGTTCGCCTTTTGCAATTGGCGGCAGAAGATACTATGGGAAAGGGTTATAAGGCAGAGCGGAAGCATTGGGAATCAGTACTTTCCCTTTTGGATAAAGAAACCGGTTCTTGTGTTCATATGCCGAACGGACTGAAGGTCTCGGTAGGATATGGTTGGCTATCATTCCAAAAGCCGGAAGAGGAAGAAGAGCAAGGTTGGTTCTTTGAACCTGTTGCGGTGGAGGTTGGCGAAACATATCAGGTGCCCAAGGGGAGCGTATCCTTTGCATTGGCAGAGCCGGGTATGAAACTTGCATCAAACCAATGGATGCTTGATTATGACAAGATAAGTGATCTTTCTCTGGAACTGAGAACTCGCAGGAAGGGTGATCGGATTGCAGTTTATCGAGACGGGAAAGAACGGAAACTGAAGAGTTTTCTGATTGATGAAAAAATTCCGCAAAAGGATAGAGATTCTTTGATTCTTTTATGTAGCGGAGAACAGGTTTTGGCAGTGCCGCCATATCGTATTGCTGAACCATATAAAATTGATACAAATTCCAAAAAGGGACTGGTGATTACCTATGACAGCAAAAATGACAGTCGATGAAATTTTATTTACAAAAGAAGAGATTGCAGAAAAAGTTTCCTATCTTGCAGAACAAATCAATCGTGATTATGCAGGCAAGGATTTGATTGTAGTTGGTATTTTAAAGGGTTGCTTTGTGTTTATCAGCGATCTGGTTCGTTGCCTGGATGGCGAAGTTCAGGTTCATTTTATGCAAGTATCCAGTTATGGTACCGGCACAGAAAGTAGCGGAACCATAAAGATCAAGAAGGATTTGAGTGTTGATATCAAGGGCAAGCATGTTTTGATTGCAGAGGATATTGTGGATTCCGGAAACACACTCCATCAACTGATTCCCTTGCTGATGGAACGTGGTCCGGCATCTGTGAAGGTGTGTTCCTTGCTCAGCAAACCTTCTCGGCGTCAGGTAGAGTATGATCCTGATTATGTTGGTTTCGAGATTCCGGACAAGTTTATTGTGGGATACGGACTCGATTGCGATGAACGTTTCAGACAGTTGCCCTATATCGGTGTTGTTAAAATTCAAGAGGCAGAATAAATCATTACATAAGGAGAGAGAAAAATGGGAATTGAAGCAAAATTTTCAGATAAAGTAAAACATATGGAAGGCTCGGCAATCCGTGAAATATTTAAAATTTTAGGAAAGCCCGGTATTATTTCCTTTGCAGGCGGTGCACCTGATGCCAATCTGTTCCCTACTGAGGAACTGGCAGAAATTGCGGCAGATGTACTGAAGACACAAGGTAAAGTTGCTTTAACCTATGGCGTAACAGAGGGATATACCCCTTTGCGGAATTGGGTAATCGATCGATTAACCAACCAAGGAATTATCAGCGACCGTGATGATACCATCATTGTCAGTGGTGGACAGCAGGGTATCGACCTTGCGGCAAAATCCTTATTAAATCCCGGAGATGGTGTGGTTTGTGAGGAACCGAGTTTTATCGGTGGTCTTAATTCTTATCGTGTTAACAATGCGGAAATCTATGGTGTTCCCGTGGAGGCAGATGGTCTCGATCTGGTTAAGTTGGAGGAGACTTTGAAGGCGCATCCCAATGTAAAAATTGTTTATACCATTGCAACCTTCCAGAATCCATCCGGTATTACCATGTCTTTGGAAAAGAGAAAGAAACTGTTAGAACTTTCTAAGACCTATGACTTCATTATCTTTGAAGATAATCCCTATGGCGAACTGCGGTTCTCCGGCGAGGAAGTTCCCACCATCAAATCCATGGATACGGATGGTCGTGTTGTATATTTTGGATCCTTCTCCAAGATTTTAGCACCCGGTCTTCGTCTTGGTTTTGTCAGCTGTGATCCTGCTTTGATGGAACGTATGATTATTTGTAAGCAGGTGGAGGACGTACACACCAATGTACTTTCCCAGATGATTGCATATGAGTTTGTAATGAAATATGATATTGATGAACATATTGCCAAACTCCGTGAGGCTTACGGAAGAAAAGGAAAGTTGATGATGGATTGCATGGATCAACACTTCCCCAAATCGGTAACCCATACCAATCCGGAAGGTGGTCTGTTCCTGTTCTGTACCATGCCGGACGAGTTTGACAGTAAGGAAGTTATGAAAAAGGCGCTGGACAAGGGCGTCGCGTTTGTTCCCGGTGCGACCACCATGGTGGATGATAAAGCAAAATACAGTACTTTCCGTATGAATTATTCTACTGCAACGGAAGAAGAAATCAAAAAGGGCGTTGCTATTTTAGGTGAAGTATTGAAGGAAGTTGTGGGTGAGTAATATGAGTGAAAAGAAAAGAATCTTAAGCGGTATCCAACCTTCCGGTGCGCTGACCTTAGGTAACTACGTTGGTGCCCTCAGAAACTGGGTAGATCTTCAGCGGACAGATGAATATGATTGCTATTTCATGTTAGCGGACATGCATACCATTACGGTGCGACAGGAAGCAAAAGACTTTAGAAAAAATGCAATGGATTTACTTGCTTTGTTCATTGCTTGTGGCTTGGATCCTGAGAAGAGCCCAATTTTCTTCCAGTCTCATGTTCCTGCACATGCACAACTTTCATGGGTATTGACTTGTAACACCTATATGGGAGAACTCTCTCGTATGACACAGTTTAAGGACAAGTCTCAAAAGCATGAGAACAACATCAATGCAGGACTCTTTACCTACCCATCCCTGATGGCTGCAGATATCCTGCTTTATCAGGCGGATTTGGTTCCCGTTGGCGAAGACCAGAAACAGCATCTGGAATTGACTCGTGATCTGGCAAATCGTTTTAATAATGCATACAGCGAAACCTTTAAGGTTCCGGAAGGATATATCCCAAAAGTGGGTGCAAGAATTATGAGTTTGCAGGATCCCATGCAGAAAATGTCCAAATCGGATCCCAATGTAAACAGTTACATTCTGATGCTGGATCCTATTGATACGGTGGTTAAAAAGATCAAACGTGCCGTAACAGACTCTCAGGCAGAAGTGAAGCGTGGCGAGGGTAAAGAAGGTGTTATGAACCTGATGAGTATCTATTCTGCAACCACAGGCAAGACGATGGAAGAAATCGAGGCTGAATTTGCAGGAAAAGGCTATGGAGATTTCAAGAGTGCCGTTGCAGAAGCAGTTGCAGAAACGCTGCGTCCCATTCAGGAAAAATACCATGACCTGATGGCCAACAAGGATTATTTGGAGCAGGTATATCGCAGTGGTGCGGAAATCGCGTCAAGAACTGCGATGAAGACCATTTCAAAAGTTTATCGTAAGGTTGGTTTCATTCAGCCCTAAAGGAGGAAACGAGATGCTTTTCGATTCAAATGTATTTGTGCTTTTGGCAATGCTGATGGCGTTTTTGGTATCCTTTGCGGCTACCCCTACCGTCATTTCTTTGGCACATAAAATCAATGCGCTGGATGTACCCAAGGATGAGCGCCGTGTTCATAAAAAACCCATTCCCCTGATTGGCGGTCTTGCAATTTTTTACGGATTCATTGTCAGTGTACTTTGCTTTGCCACCATTGATCGTGAGATAATGGGTATTCTCATCGGTTCTGTAATCATTGTTACGGTGGGAATCATCGATGATATGACCGAGATGAAGGCAATCATTAAATTGTTATGTCAGGTGGTTGCGGCGGCAATTGTCGTTTATTCAGGAGTTCGGATTGGGCATTTCACAAACCCTCTTGCCAATTGGTTCGGTCCTCCTTATATTGTGCTGAACTATTGGGTATCGGTTGCAATTACTATGTTCTGGATTGTGGGTGTGTGTAATGCGGTGAACCTGATTGATGGCCTGGATGGCCTTGCGGTCGGTGTTTCGTCCATCGCTTCTATGTCTCTCCTTGCCATGACATTCTTAATCAGTAATAACCTGAATATTGCCATCATTACAGCGGCATTGGCAGGGGCAGGATTTGGTTTCCTTCCCTATAACTTCAACCCTGCCAAGATTTTTATGGGTGATACAGGGGCTTTGTTTCTTGGATTTATTTTGGCATGTGTATCAGTGCAGGGGTTCTTGAAATTTTCTGCGGTGATTTCCTTTGCGGTTCCCCTTTTGATTTTAGGCTTACCTATCTTTGACACATTGTTTGCCATTGTCAGACGGGTACTCACAGGAAGATCTCCCATGTCACCTGATCGAGGACATCTTCATCATCGACTTTTGGATATGGGATTTTCTCAGAAACAAACAGTTGCTATTTTGTATACCATGACTGCAATTCTTTGCTTGACAGCGGTGGTAATTTCAATCAAAGGATATCTGCGCGGATTGTTATTGATTTTTGCAGTTCTCTTGATTATCTTGGTATCGCTGCGGTTAATGGGAGAGTTAAGCGATCCCTCAAAGCATAGCGAAGTCACAGAATTGGAGGAAGAACATCATGAATAAAATTAAAGTAATGACGGTCTTTGGTACTCGTCCGGAGGCAATCAAAATGGCGCCTCTTGTAAAGGAACTTGAAAAGCATCCGGATAAGATCGAGTCCATCGTATGTGTTACGGCACAGCATCGTCAGATGCTGGATCAGGTGTTGGAAATCTTTGATATCAAGCCTGATTATGACCTGAATATTATGAAAGACAGACAGACCCTGGTTGAGATTGTAAGTCGCTCCTTGGAAGGTTTGGATCAGGTAATGAAGGATGCCAAGCCGGACATTGTTCTGGTTCATGGTGATACATCCACAACCTTTGTAGGAAGCCTTGCGGCATTCTATAATCAAATTGCGGTAGGTCATGTGGAAGCAGGTCTGCGTACCTTTGATAAATATGCACCTTATCCGGAGGAGGTAAATCGTCGGATTACCGGTGTAATTTCGGATATGCACTTTTCTCCCACCGAGCGGAATAGACAGAATCTCTTGCGTGAAAACGTGAAGGATGAAGATATTTTTGTTACGGGTAATACGGTTATCGATGCATTAAAAACCACCGTACGGGAAGATTATACATTTAAGGACGAAACCTTAAAGAATATGAACTGGGATACCAAACGGGTTATTGTTATGACGGCACACCGTCGTGAAAACTTAGGTGAGCCTCTCAGAAACATCTGTTCAGCAGTTCGACAGTTGGTGGAAGAATTTGAGGATATCGAGGTAGTATATCCTGTTCATATGAATCCGGCAGTACGTGAAGTTGCTTATGAGATTTTGGGTAACTTAGAGCGTGTTAAGTTAATCGAGCCGGTGAATGCAGATGAACTGCACAATGCTATTAACAGAGGATATATGGTTCTGACCGACTCCGGTGGCTTGCAGGAGGAGGCACCCTCGTTGGGTAAGCCGGTTCTGGTTCTTCGTGGTGAGACAGAACGCCCTGAGGCGGTGGATGCAGGTACGGTTAAAATTGCCGGCGTTCATAAGGATGTTATTTATGAAATGACAAAGGAACTTCTGACAGATGAGGCTGCTTATCAGAAGATGGCAAAGGCTGTCAATCCGTATGGTGATGGTCTTGCATCTAAGCGGATTGTGGATGCAATCATCGAAAGATTTCAGAAATAGGTAATGTAGAGGAGGAAAAAAGGATGGATATGACTGCGTTGTTTGATTTATCCTATGGAGTTTATGTGGTTGGTGCAAAAGACGGAGAAAGACCGGTAGGTTGTCTTGCCAATGCGGCAATGCAGATTACGGCAGAACCTATGACCATGGCGGTTTCGTTGAATAAGCAGAACTATACCGAAGACGCAGTGCGGAAATGCGGTTATTTTACCCTAACAATTTTATCCGAAGAAGTATCTTCGGATACCATCGGTAAGTTTGGTTTTCAGTCTTCTAATGATATCAACAAGTTTGAAGACATCGCTTGGAAAAAGGTTGGCGAAAAAGGACTCCCTGTGGTAGACGATAAGAGTTGTGCTTGGATTCTGTGTAAGATCATCAAGGAGGTAGATGTGCTGACCCACACTATCTTCATCGGCGAAATTGTGGATATGGATAAAATGGACAAAGAAAAGCCTATGACCTATGATTATTATCACAAGGTAAAGAAGGGCAAGACTTCCGAAAAAGCGCCGACATTTGTGGCAGATGCTCCTGTGGAAGAGGAATCCGGAAAATATGTTTGTTCTATCTGTGGTTATACCTATGAGGGAACGGATGAGGAATTTGAGGCACTTCCCGATAGTTGGGTATGTCCTCTGTGCAAACAACCAAAAAGTGTCTTTCAAAAACAGTAGTGAAAAAATGTTGAAAAACATGAAAATTTTTGTTGACAAAGCACTTGATGTATGATAGAATATATCGGTAACCGCGCAGAAAAGGTTGAAGTTCCGTGATCGGACGCCTTCGATGGCGAGTCTTGGGTAATAGGAGGGATTACGATTATGTACGCAATCATTGAGACCGGCGGCAAGCAGTACAAGGTAGAACAGGGCGACGTTGTTTTTATCGAAAAGCTGGATGCAGAAGCCGGAAGCACTGTAACCTTTGATAAGGTTCTGGCAGTTGGCGGTGAGGACGCTAAGTTTGGTGCTCCTTACGTAGACGGTGCAACCGTTACTGCAACTGTTGCAAAGCAGGGTAAGGCAAAGAAGATCATTGTTTACAAGTACAAGCCTAAGAAGGGCTACCACAAGAAGCAGGGTCACAGACAGCCTTACACCAAGGTAGAAATTACTGCTATCAACGCCTAAGTATTGGCGATTTACTTGAATTTGAAGGAGTGAGAAAACATGGCTCATAAGAAAGGTATGGGTAGTACCAAAAACGGTAGAGATTCCGAGTCCAAGCGTCTTGGCGTGAAGAAGGGCGACGGTCAGCCGGTTCTGGCAGGTAACATTCTCGTTCGTCAGAGAGGTACTAAGATTCATCCCGGTATCAACGTTGGCAAGGGCAGTGATGATACACTGTTTGCTTTGATCGACGGTAAGGTAAAGTTCGAGCGTAAGGGTAAGGATAAGAAGCAAGTATCCGTATACGAAATCGCTCAGTAATTTTGCATGATAAGGGGCGGACGATGGTCCGTCCCTTTTTTCAACTCATTTTTAGGAGGTGCCTCTATGTTCTCAGATTATGCGAAAATATTCATTAAGGCAGGAGATGGCGGTAACGGAGCAGTTACCTTTCATCGAGAGAAATACGTGGCAGCAGGCGGTCCTGACGGCGGTGATGGTGGTCGAGGCGGTAACGTTGTTTTTGTTGCCGATAAGAACATCAACACTTTGATGGATTTCCGCTACAAAAGAAAATATCTGGCAGAACCGGGTGGACACGGCAGAGATGCCAAGCGAAACGGAAAGAATGGTCAGGATTTGGAAGTTCGAGTTCCGGTGGGAACTCTAATTCGGGAGGCAGAGAGCAATCTTGTTATCTGTGACCTGAAAGAGGATGGTCAACGAGCAGTTGCAGCCAAAGGCGGAACAGGCGGTTGGGGAAATGCACATTTTGCCACAGCCACCAGACAGACGCCGAAGTTTGCAAAGTCCGGTATGCCCGGTGAAGAACACGAGGTCACTTTGGAACTGAAACTCATTGCAGATGTTGGTCTTCTTGGCTTCCCTAACGTGGGAAAATCCACCTTCCTGTCCATTATCAGTGATGCAAGACCCAAGATTGCCAACTACCATTTTACCACTCTGCAGCCTAATTTAGGCGTTGTGGATATGGGTGAGGGAAGTGGTTTTGTGGTTGCGGATATTCCCGGTATCATCGAGGGTGCTCACGAGGGTGTGGGACTTGGACATAAGTTCCTCCGTCATGTGGAGAGAACCCGTGTGCTTCTCCATATTGTGGATGTGTCCGGTATAGAGGGAAGAGATCCGTTGGAAGATTTTGATGCCATCAATAACGAACTGGCACTTTATAGTCCTAAACTTGCCGAAAAGCCTCAAATTGTTCTTGCGAACAAAATGGATCTTCCTATGTTTGAAGAGAATTATGAGATATTCAAGGCAACCTTGGAAGAAAGAGGCTATCAGGTATTCCCCATTTCGGCTGCCACCCGTCAGGGAATGAAAGAGGTTTTGAACCTGACATGGGAAACCTTGTCTAAACTCCCCAAGGATGCGGCAGAGGAAGAATACGAGATGTTTGATCCTGAACTTGCAAGAGCAGATGAGACCATCACGGTTACCATTGACGAAGATGGTGCCTATGAGGTAGAGGGTCTTCGGGTTCGGAAGATAGTTGGTTCCACCAACTTTGATGACTACGAATCTCTGCAGTACTTCCAGAGAGCGCTGATTAAGTTCGGCGTCATTGCTCAACTGGAGGATGCAGGTATTGAGGAAGGCGACACAGTGCGGATGTATGGTGTGGAATTTGATTTTGTAAAATAAAAAAAGAAAACTACCATAACGGTAGTTTTCTTTTTCTATTGTCTATTTTAACCGCTCCATTAGATAATTGCAACAAATCACTTTTTCTGCAAGCATAGCCTTATTAAAGTAGTAGTGGTTTGCCGCTTCGTATCCGATGGTGGAATTGGCTCTCATCAGATGGTAAAGAGTTCGAGCAATTTCCCGCTCTTCTGTGAGGATGTTTAAAATGGTTTTGGTGTCACCGGATTCTCGCTTTAAGATAAACTCTGATTGCAGATAAGAGGAACGGAAGAGGCAATAGCTTGTCCAAGCCATCTGTTTCAATTCACAATCAGGCATATTCTCGAGTTCTTTTAATCCGTCCATCCAGCGTTCGCTCAGTTTTTTAAACTGATTTTTGAAAATTTCCTCCGGATAGATATTGCTCCAAAAAGAAAGATCGTCGTATGGGTAGCAGGTCATAGTTGCAGTAAATCCGGTTGGATTTTCGTAGAGAAGATTGGAGGGACCAGCGTTCTGAGGCCCGTGGTAAGCGGTGGTAATGCTGAAAGGAAATTCCCGAAATGCTTCCGAGAAGATGCTTGCCGCTTTTTCCACCTGCAACGCATATTCTCCAAACTCCTGCTGTAATAAGGACCTGTATTTTTCTATAGCGGAATCCATAAGGCATTGGGAAGCAATCTTTAGACTAATGGATGGATAACCGCCAAGGGTCCAACTGAGCATCAGGTGTTTTACGCCCGCTGATTTCAGTCTAATCATATGCTCCCGAATCAGGTCAAAAACGGGAAGATAGGTTGCGGTACTGCATTCCCATGTGTTGTTAATTTGCACCTTTGCACAAACCTCCATGCCACGGGATTTGGCATGATTCCAGAGCGCCTTTGCCCAATCGCTGGGACCGGGATTAGAGATACTGTAATCCTGTACATAACTTTCTACCCCACCGATGTTGGTTGGCATCTTTGCCTCACTGTTACTTTGTAAGATAATATCATCGGGAAGTCGGTCAATCAATTCAAAGCATTCATCCTGACTCATATAACTGTCCCACCCCCATGCCCATGCAATGATTTTCAGCTCAGGGTCGGCGGCTCTTGCGCCTCGGTATATGGCGTGAATCAAGTCGGAAATAATGGTCGGAATGGAATAACTTTGACATCTGGAACAGGGCGTTCCTCCCGAACGAGCTTTACAATGAGTGTGGGCCTCTGATTGGGTAATCAAGAAGATTCCACCCAAACCGGGCACCGCAGAGCAAAGAGCTTTGGTTGCTTTTTCTATGTAGTCCAAAACGCCCGGAGCATTGGTGCAAAGACATGCACGATTGCCTGTAGTTTTTCCTTTTATCGACGGATATTTTTCAAAAAACTCTATTGGAAGGTCATGTGGTTCGTTCATATATAAAAAGACTTTTATATGATACTTTCCTGCCAAGTCAATGAGTTTTCTTAAACGTTCTTGGCGAAGTTCCCATCCCTGAGACATGATCTCATCATAAGGAAAGGGTGTCAGGCGATAAAGTCGTGCTTCCAACCAAATGGCGTTCACGCCTTGTGCCTGATACTGTTTCATCAAAGAATCAGGAAAGGAATCCTCAATATCATTGTCCAAGGTGCTGTATAACCCGCAGTAGGAGTAAATCATGCGGATGCCATCGGTTTCGGTGATATTATTTGCTTGAAAAGTGGGGGTATCATCCAAAAAGGAGAAAGGTCTTGTGCCGGTAAATAATCCGGCGCAATCTGTTTTCATAATTTGTTTGATATTTTTTAATTGTTCTTCCTGTTCGGGAGAAAGATTTTCTTCGCGAATGGGTTCACAATAGGGTTTGAAACTGCCCAGTTTAATATCAATACTGTCTTCTTCCACTAATTTGGTGGCAAGCTTATCTTCGTCCCATTCAAGCAGGGTCAAAATCTGCTCATAAGAGAGAAGGTGCCATGCATTACGAAGTGTGGTGATATAGCCACGATTTTTCCATTGCTCCAGATTTCCCTGTTTGGGAAGTCCCATATCTGTTGCTGCTTTCTCTATGGTAGAAAGAGGAAGTTCTAATGCTTTGGCAATGGTACTTTTTTCTACTGTCTCCCATAAACGAAAAACGGCAGCGTGCATTCTGGTTGGAAAATGTGGAATGGGAAGAAATTTATTGTTTTCAATGGGTGGTAATTTGGTATGCATAAAAGCCCCCCCGCTTTCTGCCATTAATATCCTTTTGTTACATTCAGCATTACAAGGTTCAGTTTCCATTGATATCCCGGCTTGGTGGAAATCTTCAAGCGGATAGGGGTGTCCTTCTTCTGGACAAAGGGAATCAGTTCGCACTGATAACGTCCCTTTTTCACCACTTCACCGCCATAGCGCGCACCATTTTCCATTTCTAAAATGGTGATGTGTTCCGCCTCAGCATCACCGGAAACTACAAGGAGTTCATACTGTCCTCTGGGTGCATCGATAATGAATTCGGTCTCCTCGGTGCCCTGAACAAAATCTTGACGAAGAAGATCCGGTTCGGGTCGTTCCACTGCAGTAATGCCATTTGCATTGGAGAATCCATAACCGCGGAATGAATCAAAGGCAAGGTTGTCCTCGCTGATGGGTCGGAAGGGACTAGAAACCATAATCATTTCACAAGCGCCATAAGACTGGGGTGAATAGTGATCCAGGTATGGTTTTTCTTTGTTAACACAAAAATCAAATTTGTGAAGCGTGTGGTTTTCCATACGGATATTGGCAAGATACCAACTCCGCAGGAAGGAGTCCATAGCGTTGCAATAGTTAGTGTCGGTGTTTTCCCCGATAAAGAGCGTTCTCTTGGTGTAGGTTTTGCGGGAAAGAATATCGGAGTTGTACGCCTCATTCTCCTTCTCGTTCTTCGGTTGATATGCATCAGGAGAGGTAGCAATAAGGTAGGATTCGCCCTCTACAGTGTCAAAACACATAATCCCGTCTGAAATTCCAACCGAAACGCCCTTTTTGTTACAGGTTACGGAGTAACCATCTTTCAGGTAGGGGCAGGAAATGCGAACCTTACCACCTTTTTTGCTATGTACTAAAATCCATTCAAGAGTACCATCTTTCAATGAGGCACTAACTTCAAATGCGCCCTTTGCCAAAAGTTTGTCAAATCGAACGGTTTCCCAAGCATCGTACTTCCTGAATCGGAAGGGGTACTCGTGGTTACTATATCCGTGGATGTGCATCCGATAGATTTCGGGGTCTCCGTCAGGAAGGGCAGAGAATACCCGAATGATGTCGTTGTGGGATTGGAGAAGCATCTCATTCACAACGGCGAGCATCTGTCCTGTAAATTCCATCATATCGGGATAGAACCGAGGTCCACCGCTTAAGAGACAGAAGTTCATAAAATGGTCGGTTTCCTCGGCAGAAAGGCCGCTGGAGCGAAGAACGTGGTCAATGCCTCTTTCGTAAAGGAGACGAAGTGCGGTTTGTCCCTTGCCAAGTCTTGCGGCGCAAGCGGCAAGCCAGCTTCCTCCAAAGATACCAATTTCGCATCGATCCTCTAAATAGTGCACCGAGTTTTCTAAGATTGTTTTCATTTCCTCGTCGGAATCCATATCATATTCCCCGACAGGGAAGAGGGGCATCATCATACTTGGGTGACGAATCCACATATTGTCCGGTGCGTCGTGGGAGTCCTTAAATCGCTTTCCATATGTAGTATCCTCACATGTAGCATAGGGACACATCTTTTCTAAAATCTTTTCGCATTCTGTCAGAATGGGATTGTTGTCGCCTAAAATTTCTGCCGCTTTCAAGGTGAATTGGAACAGATATTTCACACTTGCGGTGGTAATGGTGGTGTCGTGGGTCAAAGGTCCTTGCTCCGGAGAAATATCGGGATAAACAGAGTAGTAGCCCTTTTCTTCATCGTATTTGTATACCTGGAGTAAGAATTCACAAATCTTCAGGAATAAAGGATAAGCGTCATTGCGCAGATATTCCACATCCTGACTATACTCGTACTGGAACCAAAGATACATAGCGCACCAGGGAAGTCG
>JAZRCD010000019.1:0-2038 GCA_045635425.1 Ructibacterium sp.
TATGGAATACGCGATTCTTTCATCAGGGCAGATTGGTAATGAAACCGTGGAGGTTGTGGTGGATATTACCACCATCGATATGACAAAGTTCATGCAGAGTTATTTTGCTAAGGCGTGGGAGTTTGCTTTTTCTTACTTAGATGCCAGCGTCGAAGAGGCCGAAGCAAAGATGGAAGAGATTATGGATGAATGTCTGGAAGAGAATCGTGAGGAACGAGTAACCCAAGAGGCTGTTGCTACCGTTGTGAAAGGTGACGGCGGTTGGAAGGTTGAATCCGATGATGCGCTGATTAACGCAATGCTGGGCGGACTTCCTGAAGCCACCGAAAATCTGGAAGCCAATTTTGGCGAATAAAAAAGAAAAAAAGGCAGGAACTTTCGTTCCTGCCTTTTCTTTTGCCATATTCTTATTTTGCAAGTTTTGCGGTGTCCATAGCAATCATCATTTCCTCGTCGGTGGGGATAACCAGAGTTCTTACGGTTGCACCCTCTGCGGAAATGTCCTTCTCTTCGCCACGAACCTTGTTGAGTTCGGGATCTACCTTGATGCCCATGAACTCCAAGCCCTCGGTGATAGCTGCACGCATCAATGCGGTGTTCTCGCCGATACCTGCAGTAAATACGATGGCATCTACGCCACCCATAGCCGCAGCATAAGCACCTACATAACGCTTTACGCTATATGCGAACATATCCAAAGCCAGTTTTGCTTTGGGGTCGGTGTCCATAGCCGCTTCCAAATCACGGAAGTCGCTGGACAGACCGGAAATACCGAATACGCCGGATTCCTTGTTCATAAGCGCGTCTACGCCCTTAGCGTCCAGACCCTCGTTCTCCATCAGGAAGGTTACGATAGCAGGGTCGATATCACCACAACGGGTACCCATGGTAACACCTGCCAGAGGAGTGAAGCCCATGGAGGTGTCAACAGACTTGCCGCCGTCTACTGCGGTGATGGAAGAACCATTGCCCAAGTGGAGGGTGATGATCTTCAAATCCTCAGGCTTCTTGCCCAGCATCTCTGCCGCTCTGCCGGAAACATACTTGTGAGAGGCTCCGTGGAAGCCGTAACGACGAATCTTGTGCTTCTCGTACATTTCGTAGGGAAGTGCATACATATATGCCTTCTGGGGCATGGTCTGGTGGAATGCGGTATCAAACACACCAACCTGAGGAACATCAGGCATAATCTTGGCACAAGCCTCAATACCGATGATGTTTGCAGGGTTATGAAGAGGTGCCAGAGGAACACACTGCTGAAGTGCATCCATAACCGCATCGTCAATCATAACGCTGCCGCTGAAGATTTCGCCGCCGTGAACCACTCTGTGGCCAACTGCGTCGATTTCCTTCATGTCGGAGATAACGCCAACTTCCTTGTCGGTGAGGGCTTCGATAACCATACGGATGGCATCGGAGTGATCCTTCATAGCGTCCTCTCTTACAAAATTATCGCGACCGCTTACCTTCTGGGTGAGCTTACCGTCGATACCGATTCTCTCGCAAAGACCCTTTGCCAGAACCTGCTTGGTATCGATGTCGATGAACTGGTACTTCAAAGAAGAACTACCTGCGTTGATAACCAAAATTTTCATAATTGATTCATCTCTTTCCTATATAATATATTATTTGTTATCTTGTGCCTGTACACAAGTGATAGCAACTACGCCAACGATGTCCTCTGCGCTACAACCACGGGACAGGTCATTAACCGGCTTCTTGATACCCTGAGTGATAGGTCCATAAGCTTCTGCCTTAGCTAAGCGCTGGGTCAGCTTGTAAGCAATGTTACCTGCGTTCAGGTCGGGGAAGATCAGAACGTTTGCTTCACCTGCAATGTTGCTGCCGGGAGCCTTGGACTTACCAACGGAGGGAACGATTGCTGCGTCTACCTGAAGTTCACCATCCAACTGGATGTCGGGGCGCTTTTCTTTTGCCAACTTGGTTGCCAGTTGCATCTTGTCAACCAGTTCGGACTTTGCGCTGCCGTATGTAGAGTAGGAGAGCATAGCCACCTTGGGTTCTGCCTCAACCAGAG
>JAZRCD010000020.1:0-6055 GCA_045635425.1 Ructibacterium sp.
CAAACTGCGGCAGACCTGTACTTTGACAAGGATGCCAAAAACTTGACTCTGGCAGAAAGTGCTTGTATTGCAGGTATCACACAGCACCCATCCTTATATGACCCCTATGTAAACCCTGATAAGAACAAAGAACGTCAGGAATTGGTTCTTGCCAAGATGTTGGAACTTGGCTATATTACCCAAAGCGAATATACCGAAGCCAAGGCAGAACCTCTGAATTTTACCGACCCCAACGAATCCTCTGACCTGAAAGAGCTTCGTCCCGACGGCATTACCTCATACTTTGTGGATCAGGTAATCCGTGACGTACTTCGGGATTTACAAGCAAAAGGATATTCTGCTAAACTGGCAGAAAAAATGTTGTATTCCGGTGGCTTGAAAATCTACACCACCTATAACCCGAAAATCCAGAAACCTTTGGAAGAATACTATGCAGACCCAAGCAATTTCCCCAACCAGGGTATTCAGTCTGCTATGACCATTGTAGATGTTCAAACCGGTGCCGTTGTGGGCATCGTGGGCGGTATCGGCGAAAAACCCGGTAGCCTTACCTTAAATCGTGCTACAAGTCCCCGACAGCCCGGTTCTACCTTCAAACCCATTGCAGTTTTTGCTCCGGCAATCGACAGAAATCAGATTACTCCTGCATCCACCTTTGATGATAAGGAAAAAGCCTATGAGGGATGGACTCCCAGAAACTATGACTTCAAATACCGCGGCACGGTTAATGTTCGAAAGGCATTACGTAATTCTTTGAACACCACCCCGGTTGAGGTTTTGAGCCAGATGGGACCTCAGGAAAGTTACGACTTCCTGACCCAAAAACTTGGTTTTACCACCTTGGTAAAAGCCAGAAAGACCGAGGATTTGACCCTGACAGATATTGGTCTTCCTCAGTTGGCGCTGGGCGGTTTGACCGATGGCGCAACCACTGTGGAAATGGCGGCGGCATACACCATCTTTGCTAACAATGGCATTTACCATTCCCCCTATACCTACACAGAGATTAAAGATAAAACCGACAAGGTTATCTTCAAGGCTGAACGTACAACCAACCAAGCAATTCAGCCTTCCACTGCTTATATGATGCATAAGATGCTTCAGGATGTTGTCTCCTCCGGTACCGGTGTTGGCGCAAGTGTTGGAGGTTATGAGACCGCCGGAAAGACCGGTACCACCTCTAATAACAACGACCGTTGGTTTGTTGGTTACACACCTCATTATTCTGCAGCGGTATGGTACGGATATGATACACCGGAAGATATTGTAGCTCCGGGTAATCCTTGTATTCCTCCCTTCCGTCAAATTATGACAGAAATTCATCGGAATGTAGATCCTGAGCCACGCAAAATTGAGCGTCCCGACTCGGTGGTTAGCGTAACTTACTGTACCTTGTCCGGCCAACGTTATACCCGCGGTTGTCCCGGAGGTTCCGAAACATTCTACTTCTCTAAAGATAATGTTCCCGGTTATTGTAAGTCCAATCATGCGAATTATGTTCCTAAAGAGAATAAGGAAAAGGACTCTGAAAAGGATGAAGAAAATCAAGAAGACGAAACTTCACCCGAACCCTCAACTACAGCATCTCCAAATGATGCACCATCAGGTGAACCTTCTGCACCATCGGGTGATCCCTCTGTACCATCCGGAACCAATACACAAGATCCCTCATCTCAACCGGCAACAACACCTCAACCGGCACCTGCTCCTGCACCGGAGCCCGCTCCCGTTCCTGCCGGTAACGGAACCATGGAATAGCATAATCTAAATTACATAAAAAAAACAGAACCGAACTTTCGGTTCTGTTTTTTTCATTATTAATATCCGCTTCCGTAGCCACCGTTACCGACGGGCTTTTCGGGTTTCTTTTCTGGTTTTTCTTTTTGCTGAGGTTTTTCTGCCTTCTGTTCAGGATTCTTTCCGCCCTCTCCGGACTTTTTCCGATTTCGGTTGTGGTTCCGTCGACGACGATTGTTATTCTTATTCTGTTTTTTCTCCTGATCCTTTTCCTGAGGCTTTTCTTGACCTTTTTCTTCCATGCCTTCATCCTGATCGGGTGTGGAAGTTATCTCCGCCTGAACCTCATCTTGTTCTTCCATTTGGATGGGTTCTTCAGGAATTTCCTCTTCCTCTGTATCGTCTTTAGGAATACTGTCCCACTTTCTTCCGGTAAGTGACCGAAGTTTGTCCACCGGATAATTCTCAAACCGAACGGCATCCTCGCCTTCTTGGAATCTCACACGAACATTGCCTTTCAAGGTTGCCACATCTGCAACCACACCTTCACCGTCAGGTGTTCCCACCTTCTCTCCTTTCTTGGGGAGCCGCTTTAACATATCCTCGTAGGCATCCTGTTCATACTGCAAACAACACATCAATCGTCCGCAAACGCCGGATATCTTAGTGGGATTCAAGGAAAGACCTTGTTCCTTTGCCATCTTGATGGAAACCGGATGGAAGTCGTTTAAAAAGCCGCTGCAGCAGAGGTATCTTCCACATATGCCGTAACTTCCTAACTGACGAGCCTCATCACGAACACCGATTTGTCGCAATTCAATACGCGTTCTAAACACGCTTGCCAAAGACTTTACCAAATCTCTGAAATCCACTCGACCGTCTGCGGTGAAGTAAAAAATAATCTTGCTTCTGTCAAAGGTATATTCTGCATCCACCAGTTTCATATCCAGATTATGCTCTGCAATCTTTTCCACTGCGAGGGTAAATGCTTCCTTTTCCTTTTCTTTGTTTTCTTCCACCTGCTTAAAATCCTGTTCGGTGGCAATTCGCTGAATGGGCTTTAAAGGAGATACAATCTCCGATTCATCCACCATCTGGTTGGGGATGACAACCTTGCCCATCTCCACGCCATGTGCAGTTTCCGCCAAAACATGGTCTCCTGCCTTCGCGTGGATTCCCTTTGGATCGAAATAATACGCCTTTCCGGCGTTGTTAAACTTAACTCCGATAATTTCTACCATGGATTTCCTCCCATAACTCCGTTGCCATGCATAGCACGGCCACAGAATAATTTACATTTTGCTCTATCATTTTCTGATATTTCACCACAATCTCAGAAAGGTGCAATGCCGCATCCCGTGACAGTTTAGCACAGAACTCAGCAAGTTCCTTTTCTTTATCAATATTGGTAATGGGAATCTCCCGAACCTGTAATTTCCGATACATAGTATCCTGACTCCAACTGAGCAGAAATTCTATGATGGATGAGATATTCCCCTTGTTCTTCTTCAGGAAATTAACAAACTCGAACATATCCCGATAGGTTCCGCCAACCATGGAAAGAAAACTTTGGAACGTCTCCTCCCGAAGGGAAACTACCGTTTGATCCTCTAACAATTCAAGCGCCCTGCCTATGGCACCGCCACTTAAAATGGCAAGTTGTTCTGCTCGCGCCTTGGGAACATCCTTTTCCTGCACCAGATAATCGGCAACCTGTTCTGCCGATAAAGGACTGGTGCGAAGCAGAGTTGCACGGGATAATATGGTCGGCAAGAACTCATTTGCATTCTCAGCCAACATCAAAATCATCCCATATTCCGGCGGTTCTTCAAACACCTTAAGCAAACTGTTTTGTGCCGGTGCCTCCATAAGATCCGCCTGAGGAATCACATAGACCTTCTTCCCATCCATGTATGGTTTGATGTACAAATCCGACTTCATACTGCGAACCGCTTGAATGGAAAGTCCGTCTTTTTTCTTATCCACATCGTACCGCTGATTGGTAGCCACCACAAAATCAGGGTGATTATCCGGATTATCTGTCTTTAAAACCTGTGCCGCAAAAGCCTTTGCCAAGGTCATGCGACCGGTCCCCTTTTTTCCTTCGATGATATAGGCATGTCCTACCCGATGGGATTCGAGTGCTTGTTCTAACATGTTCTTCACCGCTTCGTTTCCAAGCAGGGTATCCATGGACATCCTATTCACCTCATTTCGTCAGACCAGAACATCAATCTGCATTTCTGCATCTGTCTGTTTTAAGTATTCCAAAGTAAGTTCGTCAATATACTGACCGGGAATCAATAGGGCAGCTCCCGGCGGGCACACCGCCACGGTATCACCGGAGATTCTGCCTAATGCCATCTTTAAAGGAATGGTTTCCTTCTCTGCCATCCAGGCAGAACGTGGCAACATCTCCATCCGAGGCATGGGTAGGGGTTTTACATCCTTTTCCGCCTCTCCCGGTGTGGCAATTTCTATCAAGGCATTTTTCAACACCTGTAATTCTTCGACCGTATTGGCAGAGGTAACGATCAACACCGCATACCGCTCATCCGCCATTTCGGGATAGATGCCGTACGCCTCTTTCAATAATTCTGCGGCATGGGTTCCGCTGATATCACTCCCGGAAAAATCTACAACCAACCGCAAGTCATCCTGAGGAACACCCAAGCACTCCTCATCAGCAAAATCCAGGATTCCCTGCTCCCGAATATCCTTTTTAAGGTTATCAATCTCCCGCAGAAGAATCTCTAAAAGTGCCTGTCCATCCCGTGCCATCTGTGACACAGCCTCATCCACGGAACTCATCAGCAGGTAGGATGGACTGGTGGTCATTAATAATTTCAAAGCGGACAGAATCTGCGCCTTAGACACCAAAGCATGCTTGCTAAGATGCAACAAGGATGTCTGTCCCAATGCCGGCAAAGTCTTATGGGCGCTTTGAATCACCATATCTGCACCGCAAACCAATGCAGATTGAGGCAGACGAGGGTGAAAATTCAAATGGGCGCCATGGGCTTCATCCACCACCAACACCTTACCTTCCTCATGAAGAATCTCTGCGATTTCAGAGATTGGTGAACAAATGCCATAGTAGGTTGGTGATGTGAGAATCATACCACACACCAGTGGTTCCCTTTTCAGCATCTCCTTAACCGTTTCAGGAGAGATGCCCATATAAAGGCCCCGTTCTTCTGAAAATTCAGGTTCGATAAAAACCGGCTCACATCCTGCAAGAACCAAAGCCGACGCCACCGCCTTATGGCAGGTGCGATCTACCAAAATCTTCTCGCCATCCTGACAAAAGGACAGAATGGCCGCCTCCAAACCAAGGCTGGAACCATTGGTCAGGAAGAAACTTGCCTCTGCACCATAGATGCGTGCAATGCCCTCCTGTGCCTCCTTGAGAATTCCTTCGGGATGTTGCAAATCGTCCGTTTCATCAAACTCGGTAACATCTAATGAAAAAGCATCCCGAACCCAATTCGGGTTCAAACCTTTTCCCCCTTTGTGGCCCGGGATGTGAAAACTAATCCGATCTTTTTGACGGAAATTTTTCAATGCATCATATAATGACATGGACTAAAACTTCAATGCTTCACGAATGTAGTCCACCAACTTGTCGATGGCAACACGCTCCTGTTCCATGCTGTCACGGTGACGGATGGTAACGCTCTGGTCCTCTTCGGAATCAAAGTCATAGGTAATACAGAAAGGTGTACCAATCTCATCCTGACGGCGATAACGCTTACCAATACTTCCTGCATCATCAAATTCACAATTGAATTCTGCCGCCAACTTTGCAAATACCTCTCTTGCAGGCTCAGACAGCTTCTTAGAAAGGGGAAGAACTGCCGCCTTTACAGGTGCAAGTGCCGGATGGAAGTGAAGAACAGTACGAACATCGTTCTTCTCTGCATCGATTACTTCTTCATCATAAGCCTCAACCAGGAACGCCAAGGTAACACGGTCTGCGCCCAAAGAGGGTTCTACACAGTAGGGAACATACTTCTCCCCGGTTTCGGGATCGTTATATTCCATCTTCTCACCACTGTGGTCGCTATGCTGCTTCAGGTCAAAGTCAGTTCTGTCTGCAATACCCCAAAGCTCACCCCAACCGAAGGGGAACATAAACTCGATATCGGTGGTTGCATTACTGTAATGGGAAAGTTCCTCTTGCTCATGGTCACGCAACTTAATATTCTCTTCTGCAATGCCAAGAGAAAGAAGGAAGTTCTTACAATAGTCTTTCCAGTATGCAAACCATTCAAGGTCGGTCCCGGGCTTACAGAAGAACTCCAGTTCCATCTGCTCG
>JAZRCD010000021.1:0-4500 GCA_045635425.1 Ructibacterium sp.
ACACAATCTCTGATAACCATCAAATAATCTTCTTTGGTTGTCATGGAAGAGAAGTTGAATACGCTAAAAAACGCAATATCACAATCCATTATTTAGAGGAGGAATAAAAAATGGCTGCTGAAATTAAAAATGATAGAGGTATGATTCAAATCTCTAATACGGTTATTGCTAAATTAGCAGGATATGCCGCAACACAATGTTACGGTGTTGTTGGGATGGCGACAAGAAACAGCAAGGATGGTTTTGCTCGTTTGCTGAAGAAAGAGAGCATGGATCGTGGAATTAAAGTAAAGGTAACAGAGAATGTTATTGATATTTCCTTATATGTAATTTTGGAATACGGTGTTAATATCGGTACTGTAGGTGGAATTATCAAGGAAAATGTAAAATATCATGTTGAAGAAACAACAGGACTTGAGGTTGGCTGTGTTACGGTTAATGTGGAAAGCATTCGCGTTCATTAATAAATCTCACACAACTTTAAGTAGGAGGATATATTGTGGAAGTTTTAAATACTAAAGTAATTCGTCAAATGATTGATTCCGCATCAAATCATTTGCAAAATAATCGAAAACCAATCAATGATCTAAATGTTTTCCCTGTCCCTGATGGTGATACCGGTACAAACATGGGAATGACCTTTGGTGCAGCTGCGGCAGAAACTCTTTTGAGCCCCAAAGGAACAGATGCAGGCCAACTCTTAGAAACCCTTGCTAAATCTTCGTTGCGGAATGCACGGGGTAATTCCGGTGTTATTTTATCCCAGATTTTGCGCGGTCTTTCTACTGCGGTTCAGGGCTGTAAAGAACTTAGTGTAGATGATATCAAAGCTGCAGCCATGTCCAGCAGAGATACAGCATATCGTGCGGTTATGAAACCCACGGAAGGAACTATCCTTACGGTTGTTCGCGAGATTGCAGAGTTTGCTGAAGCATCAGCAGGAAAATATAAAAAGCCGATTAAGTTTATGCAGGCATTATTAAAAGCAGGAAAAGAGAGTTTGGACAGAACCCCTGAGATTCTTCCTGTTTTAAAAGAGGCAGGCGTTGTGGATGCAGGTGGTATGGGTATTATTACTTTGCTTGAAGGTGCTGTTTTGGCACTTGAAGGCAAGCCTGTCAGCTCTGCGGTTGAAACCAATAAACCGTCAAAATCACCCGCTGATGTTACCACTAAAACTTCAGCAGATATAAAATACTTATATTGTACAGAATTTTTGATCCAGAAGACAAAAGATAGACAAGCAACACAGTTCAGAACAGCAATTCAATCCAAAGGCGATTGCATGTTGGTTATCGAGGATGATGAAATTGTTAAAGTTCATATTCACACCAATCACCCCGGTTTTGTTATTGAACAGGCACTCAAACTTGGTGAATTAACTAACATTAAGATCGATAATATGAAATATCAGCATGAAGAAGCCGTTCGTTCTGAGGAAGATGTTGTCGTGGAACGTAAGAAGTATGGTATGGTTGCGGTTTCTGCCGGAGATGGACTGACTGAGGTTTTCCAAAGCATTGGTGTTGATGCCATTGTTGAGGGGGGACAAACCATGAATCCCAGCACACAGGATCTTTTAGATGCAGTGCAAAATGTTCCTGCTGATGTTGTGTATATCTTGCCTAATAACAAAAACATCATTCTTGCCGCAGAGCAGGTTAATGCATTAACTGATCAGAATGTATATGTGATTCCCACTAAAAATATCCCCCAGGGCGTTTCTGCAATGCTTGCATTCCAGGAAGAAGTTTCTCCCGAGGAAAACGCAAGCGCCATGGAAGAAATGGCAAGTATGGTTCAATGTGGTCAAATTACATTTGCCGCAAGAAATTCTACTGTTGATGGTCTGAAAATTAAGAAAAATGACATCATGGGAATGATCGGAAGCTCAATTTCTTGCCTCGGAAAAGACATAAATCAAGTTGCAGAAGAACTGGTTCATTCCATGATTAATGATGAAAGTGGAATGATTACCGTTTACTATGGCATGGATGTAAAAGAAGAACAAGCCAAAGAACTTGAAAGTATTCTCGTTAAAAATTATGAGTATCTTGATGTCTCCTTGGTTTATGGTGGACAGCCTGTTTATTATTATATGATTGCGGTGGAATAACCATGAAGTTAAATGATAGTATCCGATATCTAAAAGGAATTGGAGAAAAACGCGCCGAGCTGTTTCATAAGCTTGGCGTGTTTAGTATTCGTGATTTATTATACCACTTACCTCGTGGATATGAGGATAGGACAGATGTTTGTCCTATTGCTGATTTAAATGAGGGTGAAAGTGTCTGTGTTCGGGTTGCCCCTGCAGGTGGAATCCGTTCTTTTCGTGCCAGAAATGGAGCCAAAGTTATACAGGTTCACATGTCAGACGGAACAGGCTTGATAGCAGTTACATGGTTTAATTCGCCCTATATTGAAAAGTTACTTCGAAGCGCTGAGGAGTTTATTCTCTTTGGAAAAGTGGAGATGAAGGGACGTTTTCCTGCTATGATTAATCCGGTTACGGAAAAAAGTGAAACCGCAGGATATTCAACAGGAAAGATTATGCCAATTTACCCTTCCACAGCGGGGTTAATGCAGAGAAATATTCGTGAAAGTGTGCAAAATGCAATCGATACCCTTGACGAACCTCTGCCCGAAATTATACCTGATGAAGTCAGAAATACATATCATCTTATGCCTATTGAGGAAGCAGTTCGTTTCATTCATCAACCGAAGGATTTTATGTCATTTGAAGATGCGCGACGTCGGTTGGCCTTTGAGGAATTTTTTGTTCTTCAAATTGGCATTGGAATGACGAAACAGCAGAAGAGGAAGGGCAGTGCACCGATTTTTTCGGATGTTAAGTGTATTTCGAAGTTTGCCGAGAAACTTCCGTTTTCGCTAACAAGCGCACAAAAACGGGTGATTAACGAGATTTGCAAAGATCTTCTTTGTGATATTCCTATGAATCGTTTGGTGCAAGGTGATGTGGGGTCAGGAAAGACAATTGTTGCTGCAGCGGTAATGTATGCAGCGGTTCAGTCGGGATATCAAGCGGTTATGATGGCTCCAACCGAAATCCTTGCCAAACAACACTATAATAATTTATCTAAACTTTTTTCTTTATGGGATTTAAATGTTGTTTGTTTGGTGGGCGGACAAAAGGCAGAAGAGAGAAGAAGATGTTTGAAAATGATTGCGGATGGAACTGCAGATATTATAATTGGTACCCATGCTTTGATTACAGATCAGGTAGAATTCAATCGTTTAGCACTGGCCATTACAGATGAGCAACATCGATTTGGTGTACGTCAAAGAATGGCTCTTTCAGGGAAAAGTCATGCAGTCCACACCCTTGTTATGACTGCAACTCCCATCCCAAGAACACTTTCTTTAATTCTTTATGGTGATTTAGATATCTCCATTATTGACGAATTACCGGCAGGGCGTAAACCCATTATTACCAAATGGATGCATGAAAATCAAAGAAAGAAAATAGATGAATTTGTATTAAATCAAATAGATGAAGGCCGGCAAGTTTATTTTGTGTGTCCTTTGGTTGAAGAATCAGATTGTATTGATGCAAATGCAGTCGAAAATTATGTAAAAGAACTTCAAAATGGTGCTTATTCAAGCAAAAAAATTGCCGCAATACACGGTAAAATGAAACCTGCAGAAAAAGAAAAAATTATGGCTCAGTTTCTAAAAGGAGAAATTGACGGGCTTGTCGCGACAACTGTTATTGAGGTTGGAGTAGATGTTCCTAATGCGAATATTATGATTATCGAAAACGCAGAGAGATTTGGTCTTTCTCAGTTGCATCAGTTAAGAGGTAGAGTGGGAAGAGGCTCACAGCAATCTTATTGTATTCTTTTCAGCGACGGAGGAGAAACATCAAAACAACGTATGAAAGTTCTTTGTGAAACAGAGGACGGATTTAAAATTGCCGAACGCGATTTAGAGCTTCGTGGTCCGGGTGAATTTTTAGGAACTCGACAGCACGGAATACCTCAAATGCGCGTTGGTGATTTGCAATCGGATATGGAATTATTGAAGGATGCAAAAAATGCGGCAGAAATGATACTTGGTAAGGATCCTGCGTTGCAACATGAATCATTAAGAAATCTATCTGCGGAAATTACTCGATTATATGATATGTTCGGAAATATCCTAAACTAATAAAAGACCCTTTTTAAGGGTCTTTTATTAGTAAAATCATTCATCGTTATCGCTTTCATTCACAGACGGTTTTATATTTGCTAACGGGTTACTACGTACCGCATCTCGCATTTGATCGTTATTTATATGCGTGTAAATTTCGGTCGTGGATAATTGCTTATGTCCAAGAATTTCTTGTAAAATACGGATATCAACCCCTGATTGATGCATCAATGTTGCCGCTGTATGACGAAGTTTATGTGTGGTATATTTATGAGGATCCATGCCTAATTTTTTTACATATTTTTCCACAGTATATTGAACAGTTCTGCGATTAATACGTTTATTTCGCTC
>JAZRCD010000022.1:0-3208 GCA_045635425.1 Ructibacterium sp.
TCTGCAGTGGGGTATTTCTTCGCACAGGAACTGGAGCAGGAATATGATATTCCCATCGGACTTTTGAGTGTGGCAGTAGGTGATACGGAAATCAATCGCTGGCTTCCCTATGGAAAGTCTTTTGGTAGTTTTACCTCTACCGACGGTGGCCTTTACCACAATCGTGTAGAACCATTTCAAAAGTTACAGATTCGCGGCATCCTCATGTATCAGGGTGAGGCGGATCAATACCGAACCAAGTTAACAACGGTGGAATATCGTGATGCCATGAGCGGATTGGTAGACCTATATCGAAGCATCTGGGGTAAGGATATTCCCTTCTATTGGGCGCAGTTAACCCGTTATAAGAAAGACGAAAGTGCCGTTCGGGAAGGTCAGCGGTTGGCGTTGCAACAGATTCAGAACAAAAAGAATGCAGGAATTATCTCCTTGATAGATTTGTATGGAGAATATGAATCCAAGACAGGTAACTGTCGCTTGGATATTCACCCCCATCAGAAGCAGGAGGTGGCAGAACGTTTCCTGCGATATGCAAAACGTGATGTATACGGGGAAGAAATTGCAGTTTCAGGTCCTGTGTATAAGAGTGCAAAAGTGGTTGGAAGAAAAATGGAACTGACCTTTGAGACCACAGGTGATCTTACCGTAATGCCGCAAAAACAGTATGCGGATAAGACGGGTGACGAGTTGATTAAGAAGAATCGGATTGACGTATCGGTTCCGCAGGAATTTGAGATTGCGGGAAAGGATGGCGTCTACTATCCGGCAAAAGCAACCATCCGCGGAAATGTGGTAATTCTGGAAAGTCCTAAGGTAAAAGCACCTGCATCTGCAAGATATGCATGGGGCGCTTATCCGGAATTCCCCAACCTGACCGATGAAACCGGTCTTCCGGCACTTTCCTTCTCCACCGTAGCGGCGCAGTAATCTTTATTAAGTTTTTATGACAAAACATGAGGAAAAGTTGACAAAAAGATTCCGAGTAAGTTATACTGAACCCGGAATTTACATTGGTATTTTCGCAAACCCCCAATGATTAAGGAGGCTTTTTATGCGTTGTTTGTACTGTGGTCATCTGGAAAGTAAGGTTGTGGATTCCCGTTCTGCAGAGGACGGAACCGCCATTCGCCGCCGTCGTGAGTGCTTAAGTTGCGGAAAGCGGTTCACCACTTACGAAAAGATTGAGAGTGTTCCCATCATCGTTATCAAGCGGGATGGTTCTCGTCAAACCTTCGATCGGGAGAAGTTGCAAAGGGGTATCCTAAACTCCTGTGCCAGCCGTCCCGTTCCTCTGCATGTGATTGACAGCCTGCTGGACGAGATTGAGGCAGAGATTCATAACTCTTTGGCAAGAGAGGTATCCTCCGAGCAAATCGGTGAGATGGTAATGGATCGTTTGCGGAACTTAGACGAGGTCGCTTATGTGCGGTTTGCGTCAGTATATAAGAAGTTCCAGGATATCGAAACTTTCCGAAAAGAACTTGCAAGAATGAGTAAAGAAAAGGCATAAAAAAGAATAGAAGAGGCGTATTGGAATGAAAAAAACATTTTTGAAAATAACCGTAATTTTTTTGACGATGATTCTTTGTATTACCTGCGGAATGTCTGTGAGTGCAAGACAGATGTGGATGCATGTGAATAACAACGGTGTGCAACGCGAAGTGTGTCAGGTTTGGGGCTTTGATATGTTGCCGGTATTAGATATTGCCGGAGAGTTGGGGTACCAGGTGGCGTTTGACGGGCATGAGGCGGTAATCTATAATGATTATAATGCCTATGGATTCAAAGAAGGCGATGCATCTGTTTACGATTATTATGGTAATTGGTATGGCCTTGATGTTGTACCTCAGTATATCAAAGGCAGATTTATGATTCCTGCAAAGTTCTTTACCGACGTATTAGGGTGTTCATATGTGTGGGATCCGGCAATGGATTATCTGTTTTTGAACTCGGATTATATGTACAATGTTATGATCAATTCGCCTGAATATACAATGGCAAAGAAGTATCATACCAATTGGCTTAAGCAAAAAGCGAGAGCAGATTTGCGAATTCCGAGTTATGTGGATGTAGATTGCATTTTGGGTGCGCCCTATTACTGGGATGGAGCCGGAATTTATTTGACGCCGGTAAGATTTTATCGTAATGGAGAACTGGTTGCGTGTGCAGATTTCCAAACAGATACTTATGAAATGTGTCGAGGTATTTATTCTAAGTGGTAAAAAAAGATGTGGTCACGGCAAGAATGCTGTGACCTTTTTTTTATTTCACAATTTGGGAGCAACTAAGGGTTGGGTCAAATCCGTCGTTATCACCAGATGTGACAGTATAATAAAAGGAGTAGTCCTTGGGAAGATGCTTTGGGGTATTTTTCGTAAAATCTATTGACATTTCGGGGGAAATAAGGTATTGTTTATCTTGTCGTTTTGCGCACAAAATGACCTTAAGAATAAAAACACCAAAGGGGGTATTTCTATTGGAGAATATTGTCAGCCTTAAGGATATCGTTGTTGCCTTTGACGGGGAGCAGATTCTGAACCATATTAATCTTGACATCAAGGACAAGGAGTTCGTAACTCTGCTTGGCCCGTCCGGCTGTGGTAAAACCACAACATTAAGGATTATCGGCGGTTTTCTTGAACCTGACAGCGGCACAGTTACGTTTGAAGGGAAAAAGATCAACCATGTTCCGCCCTATAAGCGGAACGTCAACACCGTGTTCCAGAGATATGCATTGTTTCCGCACCTGAATGTGTACGAAAACATTGCGTTTGGTTTGCGTGTCAAAAAACTCCCGGACTCCGAGATTCGGAAGAGAGTTGGAGAAATGCTGGAACTGGTGAACCTCCGTGGCTTTGAGAAGAGAAATGTCAGTCGTCTTTCCGGCGGTCAGCAGCAGCGTGTTGCCATTGCAAGAGCATTGGTGAACCGTCCCAAGGTACTCCTTTTGGACGAGCCTTTGGGTGCTCTTGACCTAAAACTTCGCCAGGAGATGCAGATTGAACTGAAGAAGATTCAGCAGAGTCTGGAAATTACCTTTATTTATGTAACCCACGATCAGGAAGAGGCCTTGACCATGAGCGATACCGTTGTGGTCATGAACCATGGCAATATTCAGCAGATTGGAACCCCTGTTGATATTTATAACGAACCGAAAAATGCCTTTGTGGCAGACTTTATCGGGGAGAGTAACATTCTGCCCGGTATT
>JAZRCD010000023.1:0-2871 GCA_045635425.1 Ructibacterium sp.
TTCCAAAGAGGCCTTTTTTCTTCTCAACTTCCGGCTCCTCTTCGGATTCTTCCACCACTTTTTCCGCCCGTATCTTAAAGAATCCTCCTGCCTTCCGCAGGACAGTCTCTAAGGACATACCGGTCAACAAGATTACCAGAATCAGTTCCATGGCAATGGCAAAAATCCATGATCCCTTGCCCAGAAGCGCCGTGAGGATCAGGCAGATACCGCCACCGATGACACCGCCACCGTTACCGTCAATACCCCCCTGCCAAAGAAGGGCAATCTGTTCCAAAAGGCTTCCTGTCATCTTGGTGTTTCCTGCCGCCAACTCCACCAGAATGGCGGTGCTGAGCACCAATCCACCAAGGAGCAAAAACCGACCACGGTTTCCTCTGCCCTCTTTGTTCATAAAGATATGTACTCCCGTCACAATGTCAAAGATACAACTGATGGCACTGGCAAAGCCGAACATACCATAAAACAGATTTTTCAAGATATTTCCCACCGCTCCTGTGGTGTCGGTCAGAAATGCCATAACCAAAAACAATCCGCAGGCAATCACAATGATTCCCTGAATCTCATTGGAAAGGGTTTTCTGCCGTGGTTTGCCCTTTACCGAAGCAGTCTCCCCCTTAGGTTTTCCGGCGGCAGGCTTTTTTGCCGCCTCTTTGACAGAAGCCTTGGGCGCCGCCTTTGCCGAAGGTTTTGCCTCGGTCTTGGGTGCGCTCTTGCTCTTGGTCTTTTTGGTGTTACCCATATCATCATTCTCCTTTGTTAGGATATTGCTGTCATCATTTAAGGTCAGGGTCTCTGTTTACAAAGACAATCCGACCATTCTACTTAAATATTATACCACACCTATATAACAAGTCCATTACAAGCAGTTTTCATTTTTCTGTAACCTTTCCCGAACCATGCGTATTTCTGCCGAAGTCTGTCATTCCCGCTCCCCTTGGCTCCTATTGACAAAATGGGGATTTTCCTGTATAATTGTCGAGATAATAGGGGTACTTCCCCATAACTGACGAAATAACAGAAAGGAGTGATTCCCTGTGGAGATGAAAGGTTCCGATATTGTTTTGGAGTGTCTGTTGGAACAAGGTGTCGATACTGTCTTTGGCTATCCCGGTGGTGCCATTCTGAATATTTACGATTCTCTGTATCGGTATCAGGATAAACTTCGGCATATTCTTACCGCTCACGAGCAGGGAGCCGCTCATGCAGCCGATGGCTTTGCCAGAAGTACAGGAAAAACAGGGGTTGTTTTTGCCACCTCAGGGCCGGGTGCCACCAACCTGATTACCGGTATTGCCACCGCATATATGGATTCTGTCCCCATGGTTGTCATTACCTGCAACGTGGGAACCGCCTACCTTGGAAAAGACTCCTTTCAGGAGATTGATATTATGGGCATTACCATCCCCATTACCAAGCATAACTTCCTGGTAAAACGGGCTGAGGATATTGCCCCTGCCATCCGTCAGGCATTTGTGATTGCCGCATCCGGCAGACCGGGACCCGTTCTCATCGACATCACTAAGGATGCCACCGAGAACCTGACCGAGTATACACCCGTCATTCCCGAAAAGCCTGACACCACCATGACAGACTATACCGCCAAAGAACTAAGCAAGGCGGTTACCATGATTAAAAAAGCAAAACGCCCCCTGATTTATGCAGGCGGCGGTGTTATCCATGCCGATGCTTCGGCAGCGTTGATGGAACTGCAAAAACGGATTCAGGCACCCATTACCCTGACCTTGATGGGCCTTGGCGCCTTTCCCGCTGATCATCCCGCCTATACGGGTATGATTGGTATGCACGGCACCAAAGCCACATCCCTTGCGGTAAAGAACTGTGATTTGCTCATTGCCATCGGTGCTCGGTTCTCCGATCGGGTTACCTGCAATACCGACACCTTTGCCAAGAACACAAAGATTTTACATATTGATGTGGATCGTGCAGAGATTAACAAGAACGTCATTTCCGATGCTTATTTGGTGGGAGATGCCAAGATGGTTCTCTCGGCAATCCTGAATAAAATCAAAGAACCCCTTGACCATACCGAATGGATGGCAAGTATCCTCCATTGGAAGGAGAAATATCCCACCTTTCAACCGGAAAGTCCACGGCTGACCCCTCAGGTCGTTCTTAACACCCTGCGCAATGCCGTTACCGATGATGCTTTCATCTGTACCGATGTGGGCCAGCACCAACTTTGGACGGCTCAGTTCTTCGGCATCAATCAGCCACGGCACTTCCTCTCATCCGGTGGTTTGGGCACCATGGGTTATGGTTTGGGCGCCGCCATCGGCGCACAGGTGGGAAATCCCCACGCCACCGTACTTCATATTACGGGCGATGGTTCCTTCCACATGAATTGTAACGAACTCTCCACCGCCGCCAAGCAGAATCTTCCCATCATTCAGGTTGTGATGAACAACAATGTCCTGGGTATGGTTCGGCAATGGCAACGGATGTTCTATGAGGAACGTTTCTCCGAGACTACCTTGGATAAGAAAACCGACTACGAGATGGTTGCCAAGGGTTTTGGCGCCAACGCCTTTACGGTTAAGACACAGGAGGAACTGAACAAGGCTGTAGAGCAGGCTCTTGCTTGCCGCAACGTTCCCACCCTGATTAACTGCCTGATTGATTCGGATCAGACGGTACTTCCCATGGTTCCCACGGGAAATTCCATTGAAGAACCCCTGCTGGAATTATAGTCTGCAGGGACAAACAGAAGGAGAAATGGTATGAAATTACATGTTTTATCAGTATTGGTTAAGAACCACGCCGGCGTATTGAGCCGTGTTTCCGGACTCTTTTCCAGAAGGATGTATAATATTGACAGTTTGTCGGTGGGCGAGACCGAAAAGCCGGAAA
>JAZRCD010000024.1:0-7270 GCA_045635425.1 Ructibacterium sp.
CATCCATCGCTGTGTCGATACGACCACCATTGATGAATACATTAAATCCGCTACCATCCTCCCGACGCTTAGCATCGATGGCGACTACCACGCATTGCCGACCAAACTTGTCTGCGGCATCGCTGATGAGTCGGGGGTTTCGAATAGCGGAGGAGTTAATGGAAATCTTATCTGCGCCTTCCTTTAACAAAAGACGAAAATCCTCCACGGTACGAATTCCGCCACCGATGGTAAAGGGAATGAAGACAGTCTCCGCAACCCGACGCGCCAAATCTACCACGGTAGAGCGTGCTTCGTGGGTAGCGGTGATATCCAAAAAGACCAACTCATCTGCACCTGCTTCGTTGTAGATTTTTGCAACCTCGACGGGATCACCTGCATCCCGCAGATTGACGAAATTAACACCTTTTACCACACGTCCGCCGTGGATGTCAAGGCAGGGAATGATACGTTTTGCGTACATCAGAAACCCTCCTTTGTGTCAAGAAAATTCTTTAAAATTGCAAGTCCCACATCACCGCTCTTTTCCGGATGGAACTGGGTGGCATAGATGTTTCCTTTGCGGATAGCAACCGTCAAAGTTCCGCAGTAATCCGTTGTTGCGGCAACAATAGATTCATCCTTTGGCTTCGCATAGAAGGAATGAACAAAGTAGACAAAGGGATTTTCAGGTAGTCCTTGGAAAAGGGGAGTCTCCTTGGGGAAAGAGAGGGAGTTCCATCCCATATGTGGAATTTTATAGCCTTCCTGCTTGGGGATTTTTACAATTTCGCCTTGGAAGATACCAAGTCCCTCTACTCCGGGGGTTTCCTCGCTGGATTCAAACAGAAGTTGCATTCCAAGGCAGATGCCAAGGAATGGCTTGCCGCTTTGAGCAACTTTTTTTACAATGTCAACCAAGCCGGTCTTCTTGAGACTTTGCATACAATCTCCGAATGCGCCTACACCGGGGAGGATTACATGGTCTGCCTGTTCAATCACCGAGGCGTCAGAGGTAATCACCGCATCCGCACCCAGAAGTTCACAGGCTTTTTGTACCGAGCGCAGATTCCCGGCACCATAGTCAATAATCGCAAGCATAAAGTGTCCCTCGCTTTGTGTGTATGATAATGAATAACCCTATCATATCACAAAAAATTACGTTTTGCAACAGCGATGCGAAAAAGTTGTTGAAATGATTGGAAACTTGTGTTACAATATATCAAATTAATAAATTTCTTGTCTAAACTTTTCCGTTTTGCGGAAAATAGGAGGTAGTATGGAACAAGGAGCAAAGCGTAAGCGTCGGTTGGGGGACCGATATGATGGATATAGGGTCAGATCCGGAGACCCCATGTTTGGAGTTATTCCGCATATTATGCGGTCAAGACTCGATTGTCAGGTGTTTTTTGAAGAAAAAATCGACATTTCACATCTGCGTGAATTCATTCTGAATCACCGCAAGGAGATGCCGGGTCTTTCTTCCTATCACATTTTTGTTGCGGCGTTGATTCGTACCATTGCGCAAAAGCCTCGGTTGAATCGTTTTGTCAGCGGAAGAAAGATTTTTGCAAGAAGTTATATCCGTGCATCCCTGACTGTAAAAACCAGTAAGAGCGAGGATGCGGATGAGGCAGTTGTTATGCCGGAATTCCTGTCTGCGGACACCCTGTATGAAGTGGTAGAACGATTCAATGAGCAGGTACAAGAGGCGAAACGACAAGATGAGGAAGCCAAGGGTAATGAAACCGATGCATTGGTTAAGCTTCTTAACTATCTGCCCGGATTTGTGCTTAAGTTTGTTGTCTGGTCTCTACGGAATCTGGATGCGGTTGGATTGATGCCGAAAATCGTCAATCGTTTGAGCCCTTTCCATTCCAGTGTTTTTGTTACCAATGTAGGTTCTATTGGTATCAACTCCATATATCATCATCTGTATGAATTCGGCACCACATCGGTGTTTATGGCAATTGGTAAAAAGGAGACCGCTCGTGAACTTCGAAGCGATGGAAGTATAGAGACAAAGAACTTTATTACAACCCGCTTTGTTTTGGACGAAAGAATTTGTGACGGTTACTATTTTGCCACATCCATTAAGCTCTTCAAGTATTACATGAAAAATCCGGAACTGTTGTTGTTACCTCCGGATTACATCAAAGAGGATATTTGATTCAAAAGTCATAGCATTTTGCTATGACTTTTTCTTATTTTTGTATTGCAACGAAGGGAATTTTATGGTATAGTAAAGAAAGATTGACAGTTCTTGCAAACTGAAATTGGCAAAAGGAGGAAAAATGATGAAAGCAATTATCAATGGGAAGTTGATTTTAAAGGATGGAATCTTAGAAAATCATGCCCTTTTGTATACAGATGTGATTCAGGGAATTGTTTCGGCAGATGCGGTTCCTGCAGATGCGGAAATCATCGATGCCAAGGGTGGATATGTATCCCCCGGTCTGATTGATTTGCATATTCACGGATATCTGGGTAAGGATGTCTGTGATGGTGAGGAAGAGAGTATCCGTACCATCTCCAAAGGTATTGCGGCCAATGGTGTTACCGGCTATCTGCCCACCACCATGACAGAGGATATGACAGTAATCAAAAAAGCGCTTCAGGTACTTCGTGATTTGAAGGAAGAAAGTAAATCCTGGGATGGTAGCGAAATCTTAGGTTGTCATGCAGAGGGTCCCTTTATCAGCGAATCCAAAAAGGGTGCTCAGGATGCTAAGTATATCCTAAAGCCGGATGCGGCATTTGTGAAGGAGTATGCGGATATCATCAAGATTATCACCCTTGCACCTGAGTGTGATACCGAGGACTTTGCGGAAATCCGAAAGATGGTTCGGGATACCGATGTGGTGGTTTCCATGGGTCATACTTCTGCAGATTATGAAACTGCTATGGAGTCCACCAAGAATGGCGTAAAACACGCGACTCATCTGTTTAATGCAATGACCCCCCTGGCTCATCGGGCACCGGGTGTGGTAACTGCGGCATTATCTGCTGATGTAAGTTGCGAACTGATTGGAGACGCGTTCCATGTTTCTCCTGCTCTTTATGATATCTTGTGGAAATTAAAGGGACGGAAACTCTGTATTATTACCGACTGTCTCCCTGCAGGAGGACTTCCCTACGGAGAGTACACCTTAGGCGGACAGAAGATTATCTATCGGGATATTGTTTGTCGTCTGGAGGATGGAACTGTAGCAGGCAGTGTTCTTCCTTTGAATAAGGGTGTATGGAATTTGTACACCAATTCTCAGGTTCCCCTGTGGGAGTGTGTGAACTGCGCATCCTTGAACCCTGCTACCACCATTGGTGTGGAAAAAACCAAGGGTTCTTTGGAAATTGGCAAAGACGCAGATGTCATCATCTGCGATGCAGAATTCAATGTACAAAAAACCATTATGAAAGGAAATGTGAAATATGAAGTGTAAAGTACAGGCAAAATTGGATCCCCAGTTTGCTCCTCTGGCCCTCAAGTGCCGGGAGATGCGGGAAGCAACCAAGGACAATGGTCAGGATTTGGTCATTGGTATCGAGAGAAACAAAGGTTATATGGTAACCTATAAGACCAGAATCTTCCAAGATGGTACCGGCCATGATGAGGAGAACTTCGACTTCATCGAGAGAATGGTAAAATCCCTTCTGTGGGTTGCCGGCGGTTATAAGGTAATCATTGCCGGTAGTGAAGTGGTAGGTAACAAAATCAAAGAAGCCTACACCTACGGCGGTCTCCGTGATTTTGATGTAAAGTTCATGGAACGCGTTTACGAAACTTCCTTTGAAGTTGAGATTCGTGATATTAAGGATGCACCCGTGGATAAGTCTGCGGCGGCACCCATCGGCAGACATCTGGACGGATGCAGAATCGGTTTTGATGCAGGTGGTAGTGACAGAAAGGTTAGTGCGGTAATCGATGGCGAGAGCGTGTACTCTGAAGAGGTAGTGTGGTTCCCCAAGACCAACTCCGATCCTGATTATCACTATGAAGGAATTTTAGAGGCAATGAAAACCGCGGCATCCCATATGCCCAGAGTTGATGCAATCGGTGTTTCCAGTGCCGGTGTTTATGTGGACAACCGTATCATGGTGGCATCCCTCTTCCTGAAGGTAAGCGATGAGGACTTTGATAAGAAAGTTAAGAATATGTACTTAGACGTTGCGAAGGAAATCGGTGCGGATATCCCCATTGAAGTTGCGAATGATGGTGACGTTACCGCTCTGGCAGGTGCTATGGACCTGAACGATAACGCAGTTCTGGGCGTTGCTATGGGAACTTCCGAAGCCGGTGGCTACGTAGATCCTCAGGGCAATATCACCGGTTGGTTGAACGAGTTAGCGTTCGTTCCGGTAGATGCTTGCAAGGATGCTATGGTGGACGAGTGGTCCGGTGACTATGGCTGTGGTGTAAAATACTTCTCTCAGGATGGCGTTATCAAACTGGCTCCCTATGCAGGAATTGAACTGGATGAGAACCTGTCTCCTGCAGAAAAGCTCAAGGTGGTTCAGGGCCTGATGGCAGAAGGCGACCAGAGAGCGGCAGATATCTATGATACCATCGGTGCATATTTCGGCTATGCCATTGCTTTCTACACCGAGTTCTATGATATCAAGCACGTACTGATTATGGGCCGTGTAACCTCCGGTGAGGGTGGTACCATTCTCTTGGCTCGTGCACAGGAGGTTCTGGATAAGGAATTCCCTGAACTGGCTGAGAAGATTCAACTCCACATTCCTGACGAGAGTTCTCGTCGTGTTGGTCAGTCTGTGGCTGCAGCAAGTCTGCCCGAACTCTAAAAATAATTTCAAAACAGAGCAATCGAAAGGTTGCTCTGTTTTTTAGTTTTTAATTATGCTACCATAGTTGAGGAATTTTATTGTATTGACGGATTTGGGAACCTATGGTAAAATATTGTCAGAAAAAGACTTTTGGAAAAAGGAGAATTGCCATGCGGAAAAAACTGCAGGATATGATGTTTGAACTCAGTTATTTGTTCGAGTTGCTGGTTTCTGTGATTGTTGGTTTGTGCATCTTGGTTTTTGCGGTTAAACTTTGTGTCAGCACTTTTGGCCTTGTAGTCAAGGAAACCGGGGTACAAGCCATGGTGGATGTGTTGGATGATGCTATTATCCTTGCCATCGGCGCTGAGTTGATTAAGATGCTTTGTAAGCATACGCCTGAGACGGTGATTGAGGTTCTTGCCTTTGCTTTGGCAAGACAGTTGATTGTGGGGCATGTGGCAGCATGGGAAAACCTGATTACTGTTATTTCTATTGCTGTTTTATTCGTTGTCAGACGTTATCTTTTGAAACGGCATGACATGGTAGAGACACCGGACGGCCTGATTGAAGCGGGCGAAAAAGAAAAATAAAAAAATACTCTGCAACTTTATCGGTTGCAGAGCATTTTTATGTTGAAATTTGTAATATCTTATGGTATACTATACCTAATATGCCGAAAATTGGCGAAACGACTTGCCACTTTCGGAAAAAACAGGAGGTTAGTTTTATGAATTATCCTATGGGTAAAATGCGCTTGTTCCTGATTGCTATGGTTGCGATTCTGGTAATGAGCATGGCAATGCCTTTGATGGCATCTGCTGAGGGTATGTCCGCAGATGATGCGGCGGCCTATCTTGACAGTTATTCTGACAATGTAGGTGCAGAAGATTTTGATGAAACGCTGAATGAAGCACTCAGTGTGAAGCGGGATAGCGTTAAGCCGTATGCAACGTGGCTTTCTCTGCTTCCGGCAATCATTGCAATTGTGTTGGCTTTGATTACCAAGGAAGTATATTCCTCTTTGTTTGTTGGTATTTTAAGTGGTGCTTTGCTCTATGCAAACTTTAATTTTACAGGTACCATTGATCATCTGTTCCAGGATGGCTTTATCACCTCGGTGGCAGATTCTTATAACATCGGTATTCTGATTTTCTTGATTATCTTAGGTGCCATTGTATCTTTGATGAACAAGTCCGGTGGTTCTGCGGCATTTGGTCGTTGGGCTGCTACCCATATCAAATCAAGAGTTGGTGCGCAACTTGCAACAGTTTGTCTGGGTGTTTTAATCTTCGTAGACGATTATTTCAACTGTCTGACCGTTGGTTCTGTAATGCGCCCTGTAACTGATAAGTTTAACGTTTCCCGTTCCAAACTTTCTTACCTGATCGATGCAACGGCTGCGCCGGTTTGTATCATTGCTCCCATTTCTTCCTGGGCAGCGGCAGTTGCCGGCTTTGTGTCCGAGGAGCAGATCGGTGGTCTGGAACTGTTTATCAAGGCAATTCCTTACAACTTCTATGCAATCCTGACCATTATAATGATGGTTGCTATTGCTTTGATGAAGTTTGATTTCGGCCCCATGAAGAAGCATGAAATCAATGCGGTAAACGGTGATCTTTTCTCCGAAAGCGGAAGAGAGAAGCTGGAAAAGGTAGAGGCTATGGATCAAAGTAACAAGGGTAGTGTATGGGATTTGATTGCCCCTGTATTTGTTTTGATTGTAGCATGTGTACTGGGTCTGATTTATTCCGGCGGATATTATACTGCAGACAGTGAGAACTTCCATAACTTCATCGGTGCGTTCTCCGGCGCAGATGCATCTGTTGGTTTGGTTTATGGTTCCTTTGCAGGTCTTATCTTCTCTGTGATTTACTTCCTTTGCCGTCGTGTTCTGTCCTTCAAGGAATGTATGGATTCCATCCCCGAAGGCTTTAAGGCAATGGTTCCCGCTATCTTGATTCTGTCCTGTGCATGGACCTTGAAGGCAATGACCGACAGCCTTGGTGCAAAGATCTTTATTGCAGAGTTCGTTAGAATTTATGCAAGTTCCTTTGTTCCCCTTCTGCCTGCAATTGTATTCCTGATCGGTGTTGGCCTTTCTTTCTCCACAGGAACATCTTGGGGTACTTTCGGTATCTTGATTCCTATTGTTCTGGCAATCTTTGGTGGTTCTATTGATAACGAAATCTCTATCATTGCAATCTCTGCTTGTATGGCAGGTGCAGTTTGTGGTGACCATTGTTCTCCCATTTCAGATACCACCATTATGGCGTCTGCCGGTGCGCAATGTAACCATATCAACCATGTATCGACTCAGTTGCCGTATGCTCTGACTGTTGCGGGAGTTTCCTTTGTGACTTATCTTGCGGCAGGTTACATTAAGAGTGCATGGATTTGCTTGCCCATCGGTGTTGTTCTTCTCTTTGCGACCTTGTTTGTTATCAAGGCTTTAACCGCAAAGAAGGCGGCATAAGAACGAAGTTTTCACATAGGGGAAAGCGCA
>JAZRCD010000025.1:0-5776 GCA_045635425.1 Ructibacterium sp.
ATGGACTGGTTGGTAGTTCGTGCATTTATCGAAGCCGTTAAGAATGGCACCAACACCCCCATTGATGCTTACGACACTGCAACCTTACTTGCCATTGCTCCTCTTTCTGAAATGTCCATTGCCAAGGGTGGCGCTCCTGTGGAAATTCCCGACTTCACCAATGGTAAGTACAAGGATCGTGAGCCGGTGGTTCAGAGCAAGTATTGTTTGGATGCGGTTATCGTGGATAAGGAAACTCCCATTTTCCCCGAGAAAGAAAACTAAGATACATAAAAAAAGAAACCCCATGAGGGTTTCTTTTTTATTTTCTTTTTACCACGCAATCTGCTTTCTTCACAATGGAATCAGCCGGATAAACACCCCGAAGAGATGTCAGGGGGTAGACAGAAGTATTTTTTCCAATCACGGTACCGGGGTTCAGGACACATCCACATCCCACATCGGCACCATCTCCTAAGATACCGCCGATTTTTCTAAGACCTGTTTCGTAATCGCTGTCCCCGTGAATCACCACAGGCTTGCCGTCTGATTTCAGGTTGGAGCAGATAGATCCCGCTCCCATATGAGCGTTATTACCCAAGACAGAATCTCCCACATAATTATAATGAGGAACCTGAACATGCTCTAAAAGAATACAGTTTTTCAGTTCGCTGGAATTCCCAATCACACAATCCTTTCCGCAGATTACATTCCCCCGAAGATAGGCACCGGGGCGAATTTCGGTTCCGGCACCAATAATCGCAGGCGCTTCAATGGTGGCTGTGGAAGCTATTTTCACATTCTCTCCCACAAAGACTCCTTGGGAAATTTCGGTATAGCCGGGAAGTCCCTCTGCTATCAAAGATTTTATATATTCCTTGATTTTCGGTAACATCTCCCATGGATATTCCGCTTCCTCAAAGAGACTCTGCACCAGAGGCGTTCTGCAATCAAACAGATCTTTGGTTTTGACCAATTTATCCAACTCCATGACCACCTTTCTCGATGGCGGTTATGATTCTGTCTGCATAACTCTCACATTGTTCCATGGTTTCGCTTTCAATCATAACCCGAATCACCGGTTCGGTTCCGCTTTGACGAAGCAACGCTCTTCCCTTGCCGTCAATGAGTTTTTCCACTTCCTTCAGTTCCGCCAAAACATTCTTATCTGCCATTACCGCACCCTTATCCTTCACACGAATGTTCTTGGTATGTTGCGGATAGAGCATGATATCCTCGGTCAGTTCAGACAAGGCGCGTTTGGAATCGCAAATTTCCTCACACATCATAATTGCTGTCAAAAGGCCATCACCGGTGGTAGCGTATTTCTTCAGGATAATATGTCCCGATTGCTCCCCACCCAGACTATAATCATTTGCCTGCATACATTCATAAACAAACCGATCACCTACCGTGGTCTGGGCACAAAAGATGCCGATTTTCTCAAGACTCTTTACCAGTCCGCTGTTGGACATCACCGTTGCAACAACCGTATTGTCATTGAGCATACCACGATTCATCAATCTCTTACCCAAAACATAGAGCATGGCATCACCGTCTGCCACTCTTCCCTTTTCATCCACCGCAATACAACGGTCGGTATCTCCGTCAAATGCAAAGCCCACATCCAGATGCTTTTCCTTCACCAGTTTGCAAAGGTTTTCAATATGGGTAGAACCGCATCCGTTATTGATATTCAATCCGTCCGGTTCTGCACCAATTACCTCAATCTGTGCACCCAATGCGCCAAACACATGTCGTGCAATCATCCAGGATGCACCATTGGCACAGTCCAGACCAATCCGCAGATTTTTGTAAGAGTTTGATGCCAAAGAAATCAAATATCCCACATAGCGGTTTCTTCCCGATACGTAGTCAACAATACAACCAATCCGTTCCCCTTGTGCCAGAGGCAGATCGTCTGTTGACACACCCAACGCTTTCATATCTCCGTCAATATATGCTTCGATCAAAGCGGTGGTCTCATCATCCAGTTTTTCACCGTATCGGTTAATTACTTTGATACCGTTATCATAAAAGGGGTTATGAGATGCGGTAATCATGATACCGCAATCAAATTCATCCTGTCTTGTTACATAAGAAACGCTGGGCGTTGTAGTAACATGGAGCATATAGGCATCGGCACCCGATGCGGTCAGTCCTGCCACCAGAGAATACTCCAGCATATAACTGGACCGACGGGTATCCTTTCCGATTACGATGCGTGGCCGATATCCTGCCTTATCACATCCTGAAAGTTTCGAGGCATAGTACCAACCCAAGAACCGCCCTACCTGATAGGCGTGCATAGAGGTCAAACCATAGTTTGCTTCACCACGAAATCCGTCAGTACCAAAATACTTATTTCCCTTTCGTTCCGCCTTTTCTCCACAGTCCACCTCAATCTGGTCCCGCAACAACTCATCTGCGGCAACACCGAACAAATCACAGAGTTGCAACACCTTATCAATTTGAGGCAGTGCCTGATCAACCTCCCATTTGGATACAGATTGTCTGGAAACACCAACTTTTTCTGCCAGCTGTTCCTGAGAAATTCCGGCAGCAGTCCGGAATTTTGCTATTTTTTCACCGATGGTCATAAAACCCCTCCTATTTTCCATCCTATTGGCTTCATTCTATCAAATCCTTCATTGGAATGCAAGCAAGTTCTATTTGATTTTTTCGCAACCACAGGTAGCAAATCCTCTTTTTGTTTATTCCACGCACCTATAATACCACAAAATTTCTATTTTTTATGCAATTATTAATTGGCAAAACACCAATGCGATTATATTCGCTTTCCTGCTCTACTGCTATTTTATACAATAATCAAAGATTCCATAACCGAAATTGGATTTTTCCAAAAAAACGTGGTTTTTCTTGACTTTTTGCAAAAATCGAAGTATAATAAAATTTAATATAATTTTTGTAAATATTTTGAAAGAGGTGATTCCTTTGGCACAAAACGATGCAAATAATCAAAGGGAAAACGCCATGCAATCCTATATTAATTTGATTCATGAGCAAAATGCAGTATGGAATTCCATCCCCTCCCACTACTACAGTGACTACAATGTAAAACGTGGTCTTCGTAATGCGGATGGCAGTGGTGTCCTGGCAGGCTTAACCACCGTAGGTGAAGTTCATGGTTATGTCATGGACGAAGGCAACAAAGCACCTATTCACGGAACATTGCGGTATCGTGGTATTGATGTAAAGGATATCGTGGAAAACTGCCAGAAAGAAAAGCGGTACGGCTTTGAGGAGGTTGCCTTCCTTCTGCTCTTCGGCTTTCTGCCTGACAAAGAAACCTTGGAGGATTTCGGCAAGATCCTCTCCTCCAGACGGGATCTTCCTGCAGGATTTACTGAAGATATGATTTTCAAGGCACCCAGTAAGAATATTATGAACAAACTCAGTCGTTCAGTGCTTGCTCTTTATTCTTATGATGATAACCCCGATGATATTTCTGTTCCCAATCTGCTTCGGCAGAGTCTGGATTTGATTGCTCGCTTCCCCGTATTGGTGGCGAACGCCTACAGTTGTAAGCGTCACTACTGTGATGGAGAAAGTTTGGTGCTTCACAACCCCAATCCTGAACTTTCGGCGGCAGAGAACTTCCTTTCCATGATTCGTCCCAACAAGAAGTATTCTCCCTTAGAAGCAGAAATTCTTGACCTTGCTCTGATTCTTCAAGCAGAGCACGGCGGTGGTAACAACTCCGCATTCACCGTTCACGTTGTTTCCTCCACGGGTACTGATACTTATTCTGCCATTGCAGCGGCGGTTGGCTCTTTGAAGGGTCCCAAACACGGCGGTGCCAATGCCAAGATGCAGGCACAAATGGCTGAAATCAAAGAAAATATCAAAAATTGGACTGACGAAACCGAGGTTTTGGAATACCTGAAGAAAATCATCCGCAAAGAAGCCGGCGATGGCAAGGGATTGATTTATGGTATTGGTCATGCGGTTTACACACTGTCTGATCCTCGTACCATCATTTTGAAACAAAAGGCTGAAGAGTTAGCATCGGCTACCGGTCACGAAGAGGAGTTTGCACTCTACGACTTGGTACAACGGCTGGCACCTCAGGCATTCCGTGAAGAAAAGGGTCTTGACAAAGAAGTTTGTGCCAACGTGGACTTCTACTCCGGTTTTGTATTTGAGATGCTCGGTATTGCTCCCGAACTCCACACACCGCTCTTTGCAATGTCCCGTATTGTTGGATGGTGTGCACATCGAATCGAAGAGATTACCACCAGCAACAAGATTCTTCGTCCGGCATATAAGACCATTGCAAAGCGTCTTCCTTATACTCCCATTGCGGAGCGTGATACTTTAGGGATGGAGCACTTAATTGACAGTGCCATCAACAGTCCCAAAATCGAAGAACTGGAATCCTGATTACAAAGGAGTTAACTATGCGAGAATTTTTATATGGTTCTGCTTTGATTATGCAGATTATCTATAGTGTTGTTCTCTATCTGGCAGGAGCAGTCAGTTTGTACCTGATTGCCAAGCGGAATAATGTCAAAGGGAAATGGCTCGCCTTTTTACCGATTCTGCAATACTACATTATTGGTACTCTCTGCGAAGAATATATCATCGCAAGACGGCGGATTCGATTCCTTCAATGGATTATGCCCCTTCTTGCATTGCTGCAGATATACTTCAGTATGTTTAACGGGTTCTTCTTTGTTCCGGCAACCCTTGTGGCGAACATCCTGATGGCTCTTTTCCTGCACAAGTTTTTCTATCTGTTTGTACCGAGTCGTGCCACCCTTTACGCAGTCTTATCTCTCCTTGGAAGACTTCCGTTTGTGATTATTCTCTTCCTTATGAAAGATAAGCCCATGGTAATGTCCGCCGGAGCATATCCGTACCCCTTTGGCAATCAGTATTACAAATAAGGTGATTTTTATGAATAGCAAAGAAATTTGTCAAGCAATGACATTTGAAGAAAAAGCTACATTCCTTACCGGCGCCCTCCGGATGCGGACCTATGCAATTGAACGTCTTGGCATCCCTGCGGTTACCTTTGCTGACGGCCCCCACGGCGTGCGCAAATCATTGGAAGAAGATTGCACTCATTTTCCAAATCTTTGTAACTTAGGTTCATCCTGGAGCACCGAAACCGCTTACCGGATGGGAAGCGCTTTGGCAGACGATTGTATTGAGCACGATGTAAACACTTTGCTCGGCCCCGGTTTGAACATTAAACGCCACATCCTCTGCGGCAGAAACTTTGAATACTTTTCCGAGGATCCCGTTCTCTCAGGACAGATGGCGGCGGCTTATATCAATGGTTTGCAGGAAAAAGGTGTTTCCGCCTGCGCCAAGCATTTTGCCGTTAACAGCCAGGAAGAAGACCGTCGGGAAATCAGCGCAGAGATTGACGAACGAACACTCCGTGAGATTTACCTGAAATCCTTTCAGGTGATGCTGGATCACTCCAACCCTGACAGTATTATGTGTGCCTACAACAAAGTCGGTGGCGTATGGTGTTCCGAGAATCCTCTGCTTTTAAATGAAATCCTCAAAAAGGAATGGCAGTACGATGGCATGGTAATCTCCGACTGGGGTGCCGTACAAAACATCAGTCGTGCCATCCATGCAGGTCTTGACTTACAGGAACCCCGAAATACCAAGATTGCTGAACAGTTGAAGTACGGTCTGGAACATGGTCAGGTTACCATGGAAGAAATCGACCAGGCGGTGGAACGGCTTCTCAACTTTGTTCTTCGGGGGCCCCTGCCAAAACAAACCTATGACAGAGACGCCCAACATCAAAAGGCAC
>JAZRCD010000026.1:0-7967 GCA_045635425.1 Ructibacterium sp.
CATTTTCTGCCACATCGGGATAATCTGCAGGTTCGCCGGGTGCGGTGCCATAGTCGATAACCTCATGTCCTAAGTCGGTCAGGTGCTGAATGATAGCGGCCTTATGATTGACGCCACCATGATCGCTTCCAATTCCAATAATCATTTGTGAATCCTCCTTATTAACTTCTTGTTTCATCATATCAAAGAAAAATGAGAAAAGCAATCAAAAATTTAAAATTCTTTGATGAATTTGTCAAAAATTTTGGGTTGTATTTGTGAAAAGGTTATAGTATACTATTGTTATTGAGTGAAATTATGCGCTAACGGAGGATGTTTGCATGGAATACAAGCAGGAGTACGAAAGATGGTTGCGCCTTGCCAACGAGGAAACAGTGGCAGAATTGCAGGCCATCGCACAAGATGAAAACGAAATCAAAGACAGATTCTACAAGGAGTTGGAATTTGGTACCGCAGGTCTCCGCGGTGTGTTGGGTGCCGGCTCGAACCGAATGAATACATACGTGGTAGGACAGGCAACCCAAGGGCTTGCCAATCAGCTTTTGGCTTCCAATCCTGATAAGGATTTAAGTGTGGTTATTGCCTATGACAGCCGACATAAGTCCGACGTATTTGCAAAAGCGGCGGCACAGATTTTGGCGGCAAATGGCATCAAAGCATATCTTTTTGAGGAGCTGAAGCCGGTCCCCGAGCTTTCTTTCTCGGTTCGGTACTTAAAGACCGATGCAGGTATTGCTGTCACCGCAAGTCATAATCCTGCGAAATATAATGGATACAAGGTATATGGTGCCGATGGTGCGCAGTTGAATCCTGAACTTGCAGGAAAGGTTCTGGAAGAAATCGGAAAGACCGATATGTTCCGTGATGTGAAGTATTGTGATTTTGATTCTGCCGTAGCAGAGGGCATGATTGTCATGATTGGCGATCAGGTAGAAGAGGCATACCTTGATCAGGTGCAGGCCCAGTGTATCAACCCTGAACTTACTAAGGAAAAGGGAAATACCTTGAAGTTTGTTTATACTCCGTTCCATGGTGCAGGCAACAAGCCGGTTCGAAAGATTTTAAAGCGAATCGGATTCGATAACGTAGTAGTTGTTAAGGAGCAGGAGCTCCCTGACGGAGATTTTCCCACGGTGGCATCTCCCAATCCTGAGAACAAGGAGAGTTTTGAATTGGCAGTAGAATATGCCAAGAACTGTGGTGCTGATTTGATTGTGGGTACCGACCCTGACTCTGACAGAGTGGGTATCATGGTTAAGAATGAGCAAGGTGTATATGTGTCCTTTACCGGCAATCAGGTGGGCGCACTCCTGACCGAGTATATTTTAAGTAGCCTGAAAGAACGGGGCGAGCTCCCCGAGGATGGTTATGTTGTAAAGACCATTGTAACCACCAATATCATCGAAGAAATGTGTAAGGCCTACGGCGTTTCCATGAAGGAGGTTCTTACAGGATTTAAGTTCATCGGCGAGAAGATTAAGGAATCCGAGGAAACCGGTGTTGGTACTTATCTCTTTGGTTTTGAGGAGAGCTATGGCTACCTGAAAGGTACCTATGCAAGAGATAAGGATGCAGTTGTGGCTGTTATGCTCATTGCGGAAATGGCACTTTACTATCAGGAAAAAGGTAGCTCTGTATTTGAACAGATGGATAAAATCTATCAGAAGTACGGCTATTATCGGGAACAGGTAGAGTCGGTTACCATGGAGGGTATTGAGGGTCTTGCTAAGATTTCCGCTATCATGGAACAAGTTCGTAAGAATCCTCCTGCCACCGTTGCAGGAAAGAAGGTTCTGGCAGTTCGGGATTACAAAACTTCCCTTCGCACCGACCTTGCAACAGGAGAAACCGAAAAGATTCTCCTGCCCACATCCAATGTAATCTATTTGGAATTGGAAGACGGCAATAACTTCATCATCCGTCCTTCCGGCACCGAGCCAAAGATTAAGCTTTACTGCTTGCTTCGGGGCAAGACCAAAGAGGATGCAGAGGAACTCTGCCAACTGGTTAAGAAGGATATTGCAGAATTGGTAAAATAAGAAATTAATGTAAACAAAAAGAAACCCGCCTTTTGGCGGTTTTCTTTTTTGTTTCATTTACTCAGAGAATAAATCCACAGAGGTTCGAAGGGCAATCATCTGTCTTATGGACCAATCTCCAACGGGGCTGAGGACCAGTGTTCCGGATTCTTCCACAAGGGTAAGTCCGTAGGTTTCTGCCAGAGCAGAAATCTTTACATATTCCGTTCCGTTAATGGTGGTAAGAGCTTCCTGAGGAACAGAAAGGGTTTTCCCTAAGAAGGACTCTGCCACCTTGCGGGATAGATATTCTCCGGATGCGGCGTTCTCCACCCGCTCTCCATGGAGGAGAACTCTGCCGGATTCGGGATGAATTGCCAAGGTCTGCAGCAGGCGTTCTTTTGGTATAACCTTGGTGTTGTCAATCTGAGTTTCATACTGATAATGTAATTGCTCAAATCTTTTGCTGGTCTTTGCGGTATTTTGAGGGAACATAACCATTCTACCGCGCCACTTATTGGTGCCGTCTTCATCGTCCAATACGTCTGCATTAACAATGACGTAATCTTTTGATACGTTCATACTCATATTAGAACTGGTGTAGCTTTCATGGTTGTTTTCGTCCACCGTGCCGACAAATTCCCAAGTGGTTCCCCCGTCGATACTCTTGGCAACGCTCCAACGGGTTCTGGGCCATTGATGTCTGCCGAAGAGGTTCAGGTTATTGTATTCCCAAGCCACATAGAAGATGTTGGGGTCTTTGGGGTCTACTTCGATATTGAAACATGCCTCGCTGGCAATCATCGGTGTCTTGTACAGATGGTCAAGATCCCAAGTCGTACCAAAGTCGGGAGAGGTGTAGTAGCACAAATAACCCTTGTCGTTTCGGAAGAAGAGTTTGGTAGATGTACCGTCTTCAACCACCTGAGATTCCGCAAGAACGTGATTGGTGTCCTCACCGTTGATGGTAATGCTGTGTGTCCAGTTTCTTCCGTTATCGTCGCTGTACCATATCTGAACGTCGCCAATATCCTCATTGGAACCATCATGGTAGGTGTAGTATACTCTGCCGGAAGCACCCTGCTTCAAGCAATTTACCGTGGGGCTGGTACCGATTCTCCGCTCGTAATAGGGAGGGTTGTTGCTCTTTATATCGGACCAATGGAGACCGTCTGTAGAAGAGGAAACTGCATAATCCTGAATATACTTGTTGTATTCGTTTATTTGCGGGGACCGAGGTGTGACAGAAAGGTAGGTTCCGTTCTGCAGTCGGAGCATACTATTGTTCCAGCCATAGTTTCTGCTGGAGGTAATACCAATGGTGTTAACAGTATCTACGTACGGGGTGTCGTTGCCCTGTTCGTCTTTTTGGAAAACAAGTTTAGATGCTACATATTCAAAGGTTTCGCCACCATCGTTGGTTTTCAGGCCTTCGATGTGATTGATGATATAAACGTCTCCGTTATCAAACTCCAGCAGGTCACGCATACCGCCACCGGTAATGCCCACAGGGAAGATGGCATCATTTGCACGAGAAACAGGTCTGGCGTTACCACGATAGGAAATCTCCTCAATGGTTGCGGTACAGTTGGAAAGGATAAATCCAATCTTACCATATCGTTCAAAGTGTCCCTTTTTGCTGATTACCTGAGAACCGTTTACATAGAGGGTGATGGTTTCACCGTCTTCCGTTCTGCGAACCTTCAGGTCGAGTTGAACTGTCTGGTTGGTGGGAAGAGTTCCGCTCTTGGTGGCAGAATCGGACTGGTTAACTCCGTTAATCCGATCCACAATCTCATATTTGTTAGACAGGAATGTCTGACGGTTATATCCAACCTTGGTATAGGTGTCGGTGATAGAGTGGTTCAAAAGGAACCAGAATCCGCCTGATGCAAAGGTGCCAAAGGAGGAAACGTTTACCTTGGCAGATAAGTCAAAGTCTCCGCTAAAGGCATACAGTTCTGCAATGGCATTGGTCATTCCGGAGGCGTTCAGAACCAGTTTGCCGTCTTGAATGGATTTGGGAAGGCCATCGGTTCTCCAGAAATCCAGAGCAGAAATTTCACCGTTCTCGTTAAAGTCATCTTCATAGATGTAGACGTCGGTGCAGTCATTTACTGCCAGATAAGGCAGATGTCCTTGTCTCAGATTCACACCCAGATAAGGAGATCCTACCGCGTGCTCTCCGCGGAAGGTAGTAATCCATCGACCGTTTTTATAGAGTCTTGACATACCGCCGGAGGTTTCCAGACGATAGTAGGCATCTTCGGTTACGTTCTCTACAAAGGTCTTTTCGGACAGAGCCATTTTGTCAGGTCCATCCCATACGTAGAGTTTTCCGTTTTCGATGGAAACCTTGCTGAGATAATATCCGTCATTCACGCTTAAGGTAAGCTGATCATCAGCACCTGCCACAAAGTCCATATTGTAACTGTAGGGGAAGTCCGCAAGTTGATACAATTGGTTTTGCGGTGTTACGTCCCGAGATACAAAATAGTTTTTCCGCTCCGGTGTTGCCGATACCGAGAAGTCGGAAATGGAGCCGGAGTAGGAGTGGGATTGTTCTGTGGTGCGAGGGAGGTAGTAGGAGAAAGCAAACTGGCCGTTCCGATATACCTCGGCGATGGGACCATCGGTGATGATACAGAAGTCGCCGGTTCCCAATTGGAACTGTTCCTCGCCTGTATCGGTTTGATAGGTAATGCCTGCATTGGTGTGTTGCATGCTTACCTTATGGTTTCCATTACTGAATGTAACAGTACCATCGCCCGATGCAGTATAACGTATCTCGTTGGAATAGTTCAGGGAATTTTCTCCGTTAGAGGACAGAAGTTCGGTGGAAGTTCTGCTTAAAACAATTCCTGATTGATCATAAGAGATTGCCTCCAAACGGTGATTTTCCTCGGTAACGTCTGAGATGCTTACAGAATAAGGACTTTCTGTTGCAGTTGAAACTTTGTTTCCGTCTAAGTAATAGGAAACAGATTCTACCGAATCAAAGGACGCCAGATTGGTTAAGGAAGCAGAAATGGTATTTCCGCTCATGGTGGCATTCAAGGTAGCAGAGGCGTTTTTGGAAGGTACGGAAATGGAGTCTTCCATTTGTGCAGGAAGCGTCATGTACCGCACCCAGTCGACGTCTACAATACAATCATCAAGATGACAACCATAGCCACCAAATTGAATCAGTTGATTGGGATAGTTGGGATAATCCGCAAGTTCTTCTTCCATAACCAGTTTATCGTCCAGATAAACCCGAGCGTTATTGGAATTGTTGTAGGATTCAATCTTTAGGGTATACCATTTTTGGGGATCAATTTCCACAGGGTCGCTATGAGCGTCATGGAAGTTTTCGGTGGTGGGGTCATCAACAGGGGTGACAAAGGTAAGGAAGTCGTGATGAACCTCTAAGTGCAGGTAATGGTCCTTTGCTCCCATCAGAATATAGAACCAGTTTCCAAGGTTTTGGAATCTCATTCGGGTTTCGAGGACAAAGTCGTCACCGATTTCGATATTCTTATTGAGGGGGGGAGATAAATAAGTAGGATTTTGTAACATCAAAAGACCGTTTTCGGAAGACCAGCATTCGTAACCAACGTCCTGACTTTTGGGGTAAACCTTGGTTTGCACCCAACCGGTCATATCTCCGTTGTCAAAGTTCTGTGTCTTGGTGGGATCCATCATAGAATCATAAGAATCTACAGATAATTCGTAAAGACTTATACCGGCGTTTGCGCCCACAGACTCAAATCGGATTCCGGCACTGTCAGAACTTTCAAATAAGGAATCCATGTCCGCAACCAGATTGCCGTCTAAATATAAATCCCAATTGTTTCCGTTGCCCACAATCCGATAGGTGGCTTTGTTATATCCAAGGTTGTAACTGATGGATTTGCTCTCTTCGGAGGTGGAAAAATCAATTCCGGAAGGAAGGATGTCCAAAGTTGCATAGGCCACTCCGTTGGAAATGGTGACAGAATTGGAACCCTCGAATTGATTCAGGGCCATGGTCCAAGAAACATCAAAGGATGAATCAATGGAAAGACCTGTTTCTGCATAGGCAACTTTGTTGTTGGTGGATACAAGCTTTGTGATACCTTCATCTACTTGAACAGAATCGCTGTAGTTCCAACCCTCTTCATTCCAAGAAATGGTTCCGCTTCTTACAGAAAGCGGGTTTTGAAGGGGTTTGTGTTCCGAATCCCAAAGATATGCCTTCAATTTCCAGGAAGGATTTTCTTGACTCTGCACCGAATAAACAATGCTGGAGGGAGCCGAACTCATAGGAATGCGATAGACGTTATCGCTAATAATATCTCCGTTTTCGTCATATTCCACCATCAAAAGGATGCGGTCTGCGGTCGGGTCAGCATCCACAACGGCGCAAATGGAATCGGGATACCGAACCTTTCCGTTGTCTGCAATGAGATTAATTCCCACACCATCGGTCAACACCATTGGATTGCCTGTGGATGCACCGAAGAGTCGGAAGTAGTCAAAATAACTGATGCCGTCCGATTGAGAAATAGCAATACCCTTTTCTTGGGAGGAATCAACCCCTTGGCGATTCTGGAACGCCGGATACCAGCCAAAATCCTCTTGGGATTTCACATATCCGTTGTAACTACCGTTTTTATTTTTCAGAATTCTCCAGATACGAGGAACATTACCACTGTCAATCACGGAGATTTGGGTTCCGTTCACCTTGGTGGAGGTGCTGCTCAATTCCAATGTCAACGCTTTGGAACCATCGAGAAAACTTACGGTGGTGGGTATGGAGTTGGAAGTAATCTTAAACTCCGCATAACCATCCCGAGGAATGGTGCAAAGATTCATGTTCACCGAGGAGGTATTTTTCAGAACCATAGTTCCGTTTGCAAAAGAAACATCTCCGCTGGCAAGAAAATTGTCGTAGTTTGGTACAGTGGTAAATTCCTCGGCAAAATAAGCCTGTGTTGCGGTGGTGGGTTTTGCTGATGTGTCTGTCACGGAGGAGGTGTCAAGAATCTTCACATCCTTGACGTAGCAATCTCCTCCAAAAACATAGAATTTGATACCCACAGTCCCGGCAGAACCGGCATCGGTATAGCCTTCTGTCTTAGCATAAAGGGTCCAGACATTGTCGATTAAAATATAGAACGAGTAGGAATCGTTGCCGTTTGCCTTAATCATATAGTCTACCCAATCCGTTCCCGGTGCAAAGGAAAGTCTTGGAGTCGCTGTGCCAAAGCCGGCATGACCGCTGCTTCCGACCACAGAAATGGTTTGAGGATAGAGATCGATATATGCTTTCCGGTTAAGGGATGTATCCGGAGCCGCTACCTGGAAGTTAATTCTTCCTGCTTCTGTGAGCATAGCACGGAAGGTAACAATCTTTTCATCACTTAATCCGCTCCAACCGGACTGGGGGAGGAATTTCCATTCCGAATCAGCAGAGAGAGATAAGCCGTAATCATCAGAGTAGGAAATATCTCCTGTTGTGGAGATGTTTCCTAAATTGCGGTCAAAATTCGTATCCATAGAGAGGTGATACCGGGATGCAAGGCTGTCCTGACATAACAGAGAGGCCTCTTTTACATAACCGGCGCCGGAAAAGTACAGGCCGGTGGAGGCGCCTCCGTTTGTGCCATAACGGCCTTTTGCCACAAGAATCCATTTGGTTTCATTATCAGACTTGGCGTAAAAGGACCATTCTTCATCTGTTTCTGATTTTAATAAATAATCTACCCAACCAAGACCGGGGGTAAAACTTCTGTCAAGATAGGAGAGAGCACCTTCTCCTTGGGAAATTCCGGATGCTCTAATCGCTATGGATGCACGATGGTCTTCGCTGGTGGTGGTCGGTTTTTGCCAAAGGGGCACCAAAGCATCTGTTTCATTCATTACTTTGGCACGGAAGGTGGTAACCACACCATCGCTAATGGGAGACCAATAACCCCGTTTGATGAT
>JAZRCD010000027.1:0-1826 GCA_045635425.1 Ructibacterium sp.
AGTTTTCCATCTGACTTCCCAGGAAATTGGCCGCAATTTGCGCCAATTTTTGGTCGGATTCCTGCAAGGGTTCGTCATGCTCACCCAGGAGCAGCATCACGCAGCCCATCAGGTCGCCCTGGCACAAAATGGGGGACGCCACGCCCAGGTGATACTTCTCCACCCCGTCGGTGACCCGCACCGGCACATCCCCGGAGTTAAAGCGGTAATGCTTGCGCTGCTCCATCAGCCGTTCCAGCTCCTCGGAGTTGGGCTTGTCCATCAGCTCCCGCTTGGGCAGGCCGGACAGGGCGATGATGGCATCCCGATCCGCCACCGCCGCCATGTGTCCCGTACCGGAGCCGATGGCGTCGCACATCTGCGCCGCAAATTCCTGCAAATCTCCCATGGGAGAGTACTTGCGGAAGATCACACCGCCATCCTTCTCCGTGTAAATTTCAAGGGGATCACCTTCCCTTATGCGGAGGGTTCTTCTGATTTCCTTGGGAATCACAATTCTCCCCAGGTCATCGACCCGTCTAACAATGCCAGTAGCTTTCATATATCTTTCTCCTTTTCGCATTTGTAGGGGGCGGCGCCCTCGACGCCCCGCAACAACATTTCCGTCATTGCAGGTCGGGCTGTCGTGGGCGCCAGCCCCTACAATAATTTTACAAATTACGCTGTTAGTATCTGTAAAAGGCAGGAGATTATACCGCAGGATTTACTTTTTGATTTTGCTGTGCTATGATGAATAAAAAGGCGGTGAATCCATCAATGAATGAACCAATTTACTTTTCAAAAATAGAATTTTGCGAAAGTGTTGGATGCTGGTCAAGTACAATATTGTTAAACCTTCCCGCAAAGGAACTTTCATATCAAGTTTTTAAAGAGAAAAGTCAATCTCCTGCTATCCAGGGGATGGTAACTGAAGAACGGAACGGCAAACTGTACTCCTATCAAACCAGATATGCAGCAAAATGGGTTTCTTCAGAAAAGACACAATTCAAGCCATCGCTTCTTAAGGATGAATACTTTGAAAAAGAAATTATGTTTTCTTACGGTTTAACTCTTACAGACCAGCAAATGGAAAACCTGTTCCCGTTATGCAATGCCCATGATTTTGAGCCTTTTCGTGATAAAGAAATGATAATGGGTGAGGAAGGCTATTGTGGTTATCGTGATGAAGTGCGGGTTAAATTTAGAGGAATAACAGATTCACATATTCCGTTATTAGAGTTGCCAATGTACTATTACTATGATGATGAACATATTTGGCCAAGCGAAAAATTATATCGCCATATAATTAAAAACATTTTTGACAAGCAGAAGAAAATGAAGGGGTGGTACACCTCTTATGGTGGATATTCTTTGCCTATATGATTTACAAGCGAGGTGAATGTCACCTCGCTTGTATTCTTTCTCTTATGCTATGTATCGCCCAACAGAATCTGTCGAAAGGTGTCAATGTTGTCAGTAAGGGGTCGCCTTCCCTTATGCGGAGGGTTCTTCTGATTTCCTTGGGAATCACAATTCTCCCCAAATCGTCCACTCTGCGAACGATACCAGTTGCTTTCATATATATCTATCTCCTTATTTTACAAATTACGATGCTATTATTTGTAAAAGGGGAAGATTTATACTGCAGAAATATTTTTCAAGTTGATTTTTAATAATCCAAATTGTATAATAAAAACGAACCAGTAAGAGGGAGCGGGTTATCTAAACTAATCTGAGTTTAATGGCGTGCTCCCAAGGACGCTGGTTCATTTTTTGTGTCTTTCCACCACACTATGTATCGCCCAGTAGAATCTGTCGATTGGTGTCAAGGCATCTCTTTTACGATC
>JAZRCD010000028.1:0-3729 GCA_045635425.1 Ructibacterium sp.
TTTTGAAAATGGTAGGTGAAAGGAGGTGAGCAATCGTGACAGACGAACAAATAAATAAAATTCATAATATGGATTGTATAAAAGGCATGAAATTACTGCCCGATAACAGCGTTGATCTGATCGTAACATCTCCACCATATAACATTGGAATGGATTATGACGTTTATAACGATTCCATGCCTTGGCAAGAATATCTTGACTGGTGCAAAGAGTGGCTATCGGAATGTTATAGGGTATTGAAGGATGATGGGCGCATTTGCATCAATCACTATATAAACTTTCGGGACCAATTAGAGAAAGTTAGCCGTTTCCCATTGTTCGATCTCCTACAAATTCAAACAGAGCTTGGTTTTCATGTTCATAAGCTTTGTTTGTGGGAAGATGCAACGAGAAAAAAACTTACAGCTTGGGGGAGTTTTTGTTCCGCTTCTGCGCCCTATATCAATACTCCCTATGAGGGGATTCTGATTGCATATAAAAACCAATGGAAAAAGATTTCTAAAGGGGAATCGACGATCAGCAAAGAATTTTTCATTGAGGGCGTCGGGGGCATTTGGAAATTGGGAACAACCAAGGGAAAAACCAAATGTTGTTTTCCTGAAAAACTCCCGGAAATGTGCATTAGTCTTTTATCTTTCAAGGGTGATGTGGTTCTTGACCCGTTCAGCGGAAGTGGGACAACCGCCAAGGTCGCTAAATCCTTAGAGCGAAATTATATAGGGTTTGAAATCTCAAAAAATTATTGTGAAATTGCAAACAAACGCATTTTAGAAGCATAAAAGCAAAGGAGGTGAATGGATGGGTAAATACACAAGATATACCTGTAAATATTGTGCAGCCAAAACCAGCCTTCCGGCTTCAGTTTGCACGAACTGCAAGGATAAACTAACGGTACTTGGGAGAATTAAGGCTTTTCTTGCAGAGTGTGAGAGAAATCAAATGTAGAGAAAGGAGTAAAAGCCATGTTCGAATTTATTATGGGGCTTATGATCGGAGCGGGACTTGCGATTTTTACTTATTCCCTTCTCTTGGTTGTAAAGGATGAATAAAAAAAGAAACCACAAGTGATTCCAATTCAAGAAAGGGGGTGAAAATATGGATTTTGCTTTTGGTCTTATAGTGGGAGCGGCCTTTGCCTTTTTCACCTACTCTATGCTTTGGGCAGGAAAAGAGGAATAAAAAAAGAAAACCACTCAGTTGACTTAGGACCCTAGGCTTCCAAATGCCTACCGAGTTGCAACAAAGTGGTTATAAAAGAAGACCCGTCAGTGATCGCCAACCAAGCAAGGGTTGGAAATATAACGGAATCTTCTTTTGAATCAGATGCTTCAGGCAGTGTCTACGAACTAAATTCGCAGGCGAAAGCCACATCTGATTCCGATAAAGGAAGGGTTTTGCCGTCAACTAAATTAATAGCGAAAGTGGGGTCTCAGCCCCTATGGTAAAACACCTTCCAAAAATGATATACCACAAAAATAGCATTCTGTCAAGATTTGCAAAAAAAGAAGACCCGCCAGTGATCGCAATCCACACGAGGGAAGGAGATATAACGGAATCTTCTTTGTGTAGGCTGTCCTAATGATTGGGTCGTCATTAGAAATGAAGTTGCCCGCACATATGGCTCAGCCTACGCCTACAAGATAGCACAACTACTAATTTCTGTCAAGAAAAAGAAAAGGAGGATAACAATTGAAGGACTTTAAAACCATTATACAAGAAATTAAAAGCCGTATTTCCTGTGTGGAATATGCAAGACTTTGCGGCTTATCCATATATAAATCCGGTGATCGTTGTGCCTCCCCATTAAGATCGGGTGCGTCAAACAAAACCTCTTTTTGGGTGTTTGATGAGCATTGGTATGATTGGGGAGGCGGCAGCGGCGGGGACGTCATTGACCTTGCCGCTCACCTAAACTACGGTGGGGATAAGGGGAAGGCCATAAGGGAACTGGCCAAATCCATCGGCATCGAAATGGATGCTCCCAAATCCGCAGAATGGATTGAGGAGACACAGAAACTTTGCAACGAAATTCAGCACTACCACGAGAAGCTAACCGAAGGTGATCGTGAATATCTGCACAAGCGCGGCATCTCCGACGAAACCATAAATCGAATTAAAATCGGGAGAACGGATAATGGGCGTCTTTGCTTCCCTTATTGGAAAAACGGCTACATCTGCTATTATGCAACCCGCTTTATGCCCGGTGGTGCGTTCCCCGATTCGAAATATATGAAACTGAAAATTGCAGATCACCCTGCTTGTGAGCATACGGTGTGGGGTCTGCATTCCATTGAGAATCATGGAAACCGAGATTTGCTTGTGATTGCCGAGGGTGCTTTTGACGCCCTCTCCTTTGAGCAGGAAAAATACTCTGTGATTTCTGCCATTACGGGCTTCTTTTCAAGGGAACAATTGCCCACTGTGATTTCTACTGCCAAAATGTTTCAGTCTGTCTTTTTGGTTTACGATAACGATAAACGCACAGGCGCCGGTGAAAAGTTTACCCTGAAAATGGCGAAGATTTTGATTGAAAATCGCATTCCCTGTGTGGTAGGGAAAGTGCCGCCTACCTATAAAGACGTTTCCGAATTTTATGCCGACGGCGGGAAACTTGGGGAAATTGTAGACGCCGCAAAATCAGGTATCGCTTTTATCGCAGAACAGATTACGGATCTGGTTGAGTTTGAGAAATTCGCAAAGAAAGTCTGCCGCTTTATGAGCGTTTCGGAAATCAACCTGTTCTTTAAAAACAACTTTCAATTTGATGCCGATACCTTAAAGGAAATCCAAAAGGACTGCAAGAAACCGCCGGCGGATAATCTGGTGGCCAGTGAAATTATCTCTTCCCATAAACTCCTTTATAACCCGAAGATTTCATTCTTTGAATATAACGGCAGATTCTGGGAAAAGAAATCAAACGAATGTATTGAGCAGTATATTGCGGCAAACTTAGGTCCTTATGCTACGGGGCCGCGCCTTTCCTCCATCAGTAGAATTATTAAAGCCAAAGTCGTGACAGATGAACTTTTCAATATGAAGCCGATCCTGAATCTAATCAATGGTGCCATTGAAATTACCGAGGAAGAGCCCTACTTTATTTTCAGGGAGCACCGAGAAACGGATTACTGTACCTATTGCCTTTCTTACCCCTATGTGGAAAGCGCCGTTTCAAAGGATTGGGAAAGCTTCATTTCCACCGTTACGGATTTCGCCGAAAAGAGAATGTCCTTCCTTCAGGAGTTTGCAGGGTATATTCTCTACCCCGATAACCGCATCCATAAGTGTGCAGCATTGGTGGGAGAGGGTGCAAATGGTAAATCCGTTTACTTTAATGCCCTTTCTAACGTGTTCGGGAAGGAGAACGTTTCCCGTATCACCGTTTCCAATTTGTCCCAGGATTTTCAGGCCATCAATCTCCTTGGTGCGATGCTGAATATTTCTTCCGAGAATAAGACCGATTTCTATGGTGCGGAGGAAACCTTTAAACAGGTGGTATCGGGTGACGATATTTCCGCCTGCTACAAGGGGAAGGACTATATCACCTTTAAGCCTCGTGCCAAAATGATCCTGTCTCTGAATAATATGCCGAGGTCCAGTGATAAATCCAACGGTTTGACCCGTCGTTTTGCATTCGTGAAATTCCCCCTTACCTTTGTGGAGGAGCCGAAGGCCCCGAATGAAAGACTCCTTGACCGTACCTTGGAAGCCAAATTTGCCGAAAATTCCCAT
>JAZRCD010000029.1:0-1952 GCA_045635425.1 Ructibacterium sp.
CAACAGGGCGGGGAACCATCAAACAGGTCTATTTGTCCCGGTTTTAGGTGGATCGCTTTCAGAATATCGTCCGCAGTAACGTTCCTGATATCGTTCGTGTCAAGGATCGTTCCCGGGTGATTAGCCCTGTATGTTCTTTGAGCTTCTTCCACAAACTCATTGGCCCATAGAACCTTAAACCCAGCCATGCGATATCCAAGACAGGAACCGCCGCCACCGGAGAATGTAGAAACAACGTTGTAGCCGTTCCACGATATTTCGGCTATCTCTTTCATTGACGGTACCTTGTAGGGCGGTTTAGTTCCATTCATAGCCGCACCTCGGGCATTTATGCGCCGTTTCGGTTTCCTCCCCGTATTCCTTGAAACCTTCCGGGCTTTCCTCCGGTATTCCCGGGGAGAAATCGTCAAACGTGAAATTGAGTTCCGGAAAATCCTGTCCCTCAATCGACAACTGCGCACATTCTTCTTTCAGCTTGTCCCAATCATAGGAAGACAGTTCTGCTGTTCGATTATGCCGGATTGCGTATTCTCTCCGCTGTTTGTCCGTCAAATGGTCCAGCCGGATACATGGGATTTTCTCCAAGCCCAATTCCATTGCGGCTATCTGCCGCCCGTGACCCTCAACAATCAGATTTTCCTCTCCCCAGATCCCACACGGGTCGAGGAACCCGTCTTCAAGGATAGATTTCTTGATTGCTTCGATATCGTCCGGGGAGTGTTTCCGGGTGTTATTCTCATAAGGTTTGAGTTTTCCCGGAGATAGGTAAACAATTTTCAACTGTTCCATGCTTTGACCTTCCTTTCTGACCTTCCGAAAATAACATCAGCAGTCCCGCCCCATTTTGCACGCTGATTCCCTTCTCCCGGGGGAAGGCCAAAGCCCGGGAGGACACCGTAAATTGAGAACAATAGAAAACACCGGGAACCCCGTACACATTCCCGGTGTCAATCAAGGAGGTAATGACCAATGACCAAACAGATTCCCGTCCGCTGGCTCATCGTGATGTGATTATAACACAAGTTTTTTCCATTTTACTCCGCTGTTATTATCCGTGTTCGGAAATAATCCTGTTTTTCCATTTCGTTTGCCAGTTCATTAAAAATCGTTGCAAGCGCACGGGCTTTTTCTGAACTCTGGCAAACAATCCCGAAAACCGGCACAGTTGTTTCCTCATCCCATACCGCATCCGGATTTATCCCAAGTTTATCAATCTTCCTATCGCAAGAGCCGAAAAGAATTGCGCTGTTTCTCCCGTCTATCCGGAACCAGAAACGCCCGTGACCCTCTTTTATTTTGTATGTTGGGAAAGGTTCGTGTCCTTCAAATTTCCTTCTCCGTCTTTTCCCGTCCGATCCGTTATCACACTTCTGGCAAACTTGCGTCCCCTCCGGGATAATCTCCCCGCAACATACGCAGCGTTCTTCATTCATCGTCTTTCCTTTCTCCGTCAGCGCAGAACCAATCATCTGTAAGCATCGCAATTCCGATCTTTATGCAAGTGCCATCACCGTCATAGTGCTTGCAATCCTTGCACCGGATAATCTGCTGTTGATTCTTGCCATATCCTTCTTCCCACTCTTCATAGTAATGCCGTTCATCTATAAATTCTTTCAGCAGTTCCAAAGCATCCTTAATTGCAAACGTTGGTAACCCATCGTGGCAACAATCTTTTTCAACCGGACATTCTTCACATCGTCTATTCCAAGGATTCTTGCAACACTCATATACTTTGATAACCTTCTCTAACTCTGCCATTTCATCACCTTCCCAATACTCCTATTGTCTTTCTGTCTCTACTTCAATTTGAAACGTAGGCTCATCGTGTTCTCCAAATCCATACCCTTTTGTTTCCATGTACCTTCTGATATGGACTTTATCCGGTTGAACGCAAAACGCATCTGCAATATATCTGACAACATCTTCTGGTTTCAGAATTGTAACCTTTTTCA
>JAZRCD010000030.1:0-7289 GCA_045635425.1 Ructibacterium sp.
AATGGCGTGAAATATTTGTCACACATGCCAAACATTTCAGCATGTGTGTTTCGGTATGTATATGTCGTAATTCCTTCCATAGGGGCAAAATATAAATTCATGTGAACTCCTGCTATGTAAATTTTTCTTTTTTAGTATAACACATATCCTTTTTTATTTCAATATGTTAAAAACATATCATATCGTCCCTGGGAGTAATATCACAAAAGTGCTTTCCTGTCGAAAAGCACTTTTATTTCATATCTTTCAAGATCATCTCAGCATTTCTTTTATCTGATCTTAAGAAACGATTGAGTTTTTTCAAGCACTCATCATCTCCCGGCGTAATAACATTGACTTTTTCTTCACAAGAAAGTGTTGCCTGAAACCCTAACTGATCTAATATTTCATAAGAAGCATCGCTGATTCCGCCAAAGGGATATGCAAACGTTGTGGGCATGTATCCTGTATTTTCCTGCATTTTTTCCTGCCAAATCATTAAATCTTGTTGCAAAACCTTTCCATAGGTTGCAAGAGATTCGTTCTTTTTCTTTTTGGCTCCCGTTCGTCCACCTTCTTGATGATGTAAATCATAACTATGGTTTTGAAACTCAACCAAACCTGATGCCATCATTTCTCGAATATTTTCCCATGTAATATGAGCATAGGCCGGATTTCTATCCTCATTTTCGCTATACAAATCCGTATACTTTCCAATGGGAGATATAACCGCCTTCATATTATATTTTTGAAGAAGGGGAAACGCATAGCAATAATTATTGTAATATCCATCATCAAACGTTAAAACAATCGGCTTAGGTGGAAGTGGTTCTCCGTCTTTAACATATCGAATTACTTCGTCCACCGTTACAGATTCATATCCCTGTTTTTGAAGAAACCTCAAATCATTCTCCAACATTTTCGCCGAAATCACGAAGGTTCCCACTCGGTTAGGATCTTCCGTCACACCATGATACATTAAGATAGGTAATAATAGTTCTCCCTCTTCCAATTGTGCATAAACAGGTAAAACATCAGATTTTGTCATATAAAATTGTGCGGTAAAACTTATTGCTAAAAATATTACCAAGTACAAAATTACTGTTCGTATGCGGATTACAAAGATAAAATCACCTCCCGGATTAACAATATATGAAATCAAAAAGATGTTTATGCAATGTTAAAATTCTTGCATCTGTGATTCATTATTTCCTATTGATAGCCAACACGGTTATGATATAATATAAGATAGAAAATTGTAGTTTTTTTAGGAGGAATTCCCATGGCTGAATTACGTTTTAACCCCTTAACAAAAGATTGGGTTATGATTGCATCCCACCGACAGAATCGTCCCCAGATGCCCAAAGACTGGTGTCCTTTCTGTCCCGGTTCCGGCAAAGTTCCCGATCAATTTACTGTTTATAAATATGACAATGATTTCCCTTCTCTTTCCCAGAATCCCCCTGTTCCGGACGATGTTGCTACCGATCTGTATCAGGTAAAGGAGTCTTACGGAAAGTGTGAGGTTATTCTCTACTCTCCCGAGCACACAGTAACTCTGCCCGAGTTAAGCGTTCCTCATATTCGCGAACTGGTTGATCTTTGGACAGAGCGTTTCGAGGAACTTCGCAAGGATGAAAAAATCAAATACATTTTCATCTTTGAAAACCGTGGTGATGTTGTAGGTGTTACTATGCCTCACCCCCACGGCCAGATTTATGGTTATAGTTACATACCTAAGAAATTGGAAGTGGAGATCGAATCCTCCAAAGAACATTACGAAAAGAGCGGCAACTGTCTTTTCTGCGATATCTTGAAAGAGGAAATCGACTTTAAACAGAGAATTATTATTGAGAACGAAGATTTCATTACTTTCCTTCCTTTCTTTACCGATTATCCCTACGGTGTATACATTGCAGCAAAAGATCATGTACAGAATCTTTCTCAGTTCAATGACCGCCAGAAGGATAATTTAGCTAAAATTTTGAAGGAAACAGCAGGAACTTTGGACAACCTCTTCGACTATCCTTTCCCCTATATGATGTGTATGCATCAGGACCCCGTCAACAGCGAAGATTGTTCCGACTACTTCCACTTCCACATTGAATTCTTCCCGCCCATGCGTGCCGCTGATAAGCAAAAATTTAATGCATCCAGCGAAACCGGTGCTTGGGCTGCCTGCAACCCCACTGCTCCTGAAGAAAAAGCTGAGGAGCTCCGTCAGGCACATCAAAAATTTCTGAAAGGATAAGATATCTATGACGATTCAAGAATTAAAAAAACAGTTTATTGAAACCTTTGGTGGATCCGAAGATGGTCTTCGTGTTTTCGCATCCCCCGGTCGTGTAAACCTCATCGGCGAGCATACCGACTATAACGGAGGTTACGTTTTTCCTGCAGCATTGACCTTCTGTACCACTGTCATTGCAAGAAAGCGTGAGGATGGCGTTATCCGCATTAAGGCAACCGACCTTCCTGATATGGTTGAGGGTTCGCTGGACACTTTGGATAACTTCCGTGATTTGAAATGGGGCAACTACCAGTTTGGCGTTTTTGTTGAACTGGAAAAAGCAGGCTACACCATTACCGGTGCAGATATGCTCTTCCACGACACCACTCCCCACGGAGCAGGACTTTCCTCTTCCGCTGCAATCGAAGTTTCCAGCGCAATTGCCATGGCTTCTTTGGGTGGTGCAACCAACATTGATAGCATTGAAATGGCAAAACTCAGTCAAAAAGCAGAGCACAACTACGTTGGTGTAAAGTGTGGTATTATGGATCAGTTTGCATCTGCAATGGGTAAGAAAAATCATGCAATCTTCTTGGATTGTAAGACTTTAGATTATCAACTGGTTCCCATCGAACTGGATGGATATAAACTGGTTCTTTCCAACACCAATAAGAAGCACTCTCTGGGCGCTTCCAAGTACAACGAGCGTCGCGGTGAATGTGAAGCAGGTTATGAAATTTTAAAGAAGCACCTTCCCGAAATCACCTGTCTTGGTGATGTTACCCCTGAAATGTACGAGCCTTTGGCGCAGTACATTACTGACGAAGTGGTAGAGCGTCGTGTTCGCCACGTCATTGAAGAAGACGACAGAGTGAAAAAGTCAATCGAGGTTTTGACCGCAGGTGATTTGAAATCCTTTGGTGAACTGATGACCGCATCTCACAATTCTCTTCGTGACCTATACGAAGTTACTTGCCCCGAACTCGACCTTTTGGCTGCTGAAGCCCTGAAGATTGACGGCGTTTTGGGTTCCAGAATGACCGGTGCAGGCTTTGGCGGTTGTACCGTGACCTTAATCAAATCCGAAATGGTTGATACCTTTATCGAAACCATTGGCAAAAAGTATTTAGACACCATTGGTTACGAGGCATCTTTCTACATTACCGAAATCGGTGACGGCGGAAGAGAACTGTAAAAAGTTAATTAAAAGCACAAGAGGAAACTCTTGTGCTTTTTTTATTACCTTTTCTTGATATTCCACAAAGACTATGATATAATTTTGAAAATATATAAGGTCATTCTTGAGGTGAATTACAATGCAAAAGAAAAAAATGATAATCAATCTTCTCGATCAAAAAGAAACCATTCGTCCACAACTCTATGGGCATTTTATCGAACATGCAGGCCGAACGGTCAACGATGGTCTGTTTGTAGGAAAAAATTCCGACATCCCCAATCGTAATGGTGTTAGACTTGATATCATTGAAGCTTGGAAAGAAATGGGCGTGTCTTTACTGCATTGGCCGGGTGGCATTACCTCTGAAAGTTACGAATGGCGCAAAGGCGTTGGCGACCGCACACCTAATGTTGGTATTACCAGCAAAAACAGTATCGATGAATCAAACGATTTTGGAACAGATGAATTTATGGATTTGTGCGACTATCTGGGTTGTGATGCATACATCGTATCAGGCACCCTTTGCACCGACGAAAGAGATTTACGTGATTGGGTAAGATATATCACATCACCTCTTCCTTGCGAGCAAGCAAAGCAACGAGCAAGCAATGGTTATGAAAATCCGTGGAAACTCCCCTATCTTTGTATCGGCAACGAATGGTGGTTTCGAGAATCCTCAAATCGCTACGCGGAAGACTTCAGACGATATAGTTATGCAGTTACCAGCCTAATCGACTGCGCAACAAAAAATCAAATGAAAATCATTGCACGAGGACCGCATCTCTATCAACCGCAAATGACTTTGGATTTAATCTCACAGTTAACACCCGGGACTTTTCAAAGTGTTGGTTTTTATATTGTTGCTAAGCCTGAACCTGCTTGTTCCTCGTCAAACTTCACGGAAGAAGATTTTCTGAACACCCTATTTAAAATCCAACAAACAGATGAATTAATCGACACAAACATTGGAATTATACGCAGCAACCCTCTTAACAAAAATGTTCGTTTGTCAATTGATGAATGGGGCACCTGGTACCAAAACGAGCCGGAATGGTTATGGAAACAAAGTGTAACCATGCGGGACGCACTTGCAGTTTCTCAACAGCTAGACATCTTCAACAAGCATGCAGCAGACATTGAAATGGCAAGTCTTTGTATGTCGGTCAATTGTCTTTGTTGTTGCATTGTTACTGAAGGCAACGAACTATTCCTGACCCCCGTATTTGATGTAATGAAACTCTATCGCCAACACCAAGGCGGAATACTTTTGGGAAGTTGGGCTGAAGAATTTTCTGCCAATGTTAATGAAAACACGGTATCTCTCCTTTCCCATTCTGCATCTAAAAAAGATGACGAACTATACATTACATTATCAAATGCCTCGGTAACTGAAAGTGTTGAAATTGAAATTAGCGTATTTGGATGTGAATCAGTAAACGTGACAGGGAAAATAGTAACCGGTAATCTTTGTGACAAAAACTCATTTGAAGAGCCTGATGCTGTCCGCTCGAAAGAGTTTTATGGTTTCACTGTAAAAGAAAATACCATCAACGTGACGCTTCCTCCCTTATCATTGGTGGCATTAAAGGGAAAACTGTAGAAACCATTACACAAAAGACATAGAGCGCTATTGCACTCTATGTCTTTTTTCATCTTATTTATTTCGAAGATCTTTGAGGCGTTTAAGCCACTCTAATGTTTCCTGATATTGATATACTGTCATATTTACAATAAAATCGGTGTTAGCATCTTCAAGAACCTTGATGCAAAAATCAACGAAAGGTTTTGCCTCGATACACAAAATTTTTGCATCACCACAAGTGGTTTCCTTTACTGCACCCATCCGGCGTAATTCCTCATAAACATTAAGACTTCTGACATGGGGCCAAACCTTATTTTCTCCACCATAAAGCCAAAGGGCATCCAAAAATTCTTCGTGTTCAGGTTTACCTTCAAGGTCTGTCAAACACTGATCCACAAAGATATATTCTGCAAGATGACGCAAGGTGCAAAAATGTGCAGTTACACCCCAAAAAACAACCTTGCTGTTCATCTGATACATCTTTTCCCATGGCGAATCGGTAGAAAACGGAGTATCTCCATAGATACCGATTCGTTTCCCATCTTCTCCATGAGTGCGTGTCAAATATTCTGCTTCTTTGCCTATGGCAGCGACAGAATGGGTCGCTTGGTTACTTCGTAATGCTCCTTGTCTCTTTCGAAAAATATTTGTCAAAAGTCCAACATCCGATTCAGCATCCATATGCCAGTTTTCATAAACATGATCCCAATCTCTACTACAAAGGGTCGGAAAAACCAGCGTTCCGTCTGCCAGAACCTCCAAGAATCCGTCGATTACAGCATCAGGGCCGCCTTCCATATAGCCTACACTTTTCATTGAAGAATGAACCAGAACACAATCCGATTCCCGAATTCCAAGATTATGCAAAGCATCAACAACATCTGTTTTGGTTACGACGGTCATAGAAATACACCCTTTCTAAACTACGAAGTTAATATACCACTTCATATATCACATCTTCTGGACATTTGTCAAGCGAAATCATAACAGTCTGTCCGGTATATAGTGTTGACAATCCCAAAAAGAAATGATACAATAGTATAAGTTTAGGAGGCGTAGAACATGCGTTTTTATATTTTAGATAACGGATACTTACAAACCGATAAGAACAATGTTGTTCCCGGTTCCAATATGTGCACCAAAAGCAATCCTCATGTGACCAATCAATTCTATAAACTTCCCATTATGTGCGTACTGATTGAGCATGAAGGTCGCTACATCCTCTATGATACCGGTGCTAATATGTTCGCTATGAAGGGACATTGGCCGGCACATATTCAGGACACTTATGATCTGCATCAGGAACTTGAGCAGAACATTGAAATCCAGCTTGCAAAATGCGGTGTTCGTGCAGAACAGATTGATACTGTTATCATCTCTCACATGCATTTTGATCATATTGGCAACCTTCATTTGTTCAAGCATGCAGACATCTATGTTCCTAAGGCAGATTTTATGGAGGCACACACCACCGTTCACTTAAGTGATGACCCCACTACCTATGGCGGTTATGTTAAGAACGACTTGGATGTGGAGCTTTCCAAGGTTCATCTGGTGGAAGACGAATTCGAAATTATCCCCGGGGTTAAGCTCTTAAATCTTCCCGGTCATACTCCTGCCCTGCTGGGATTGATGATTCAGGTTCCCAAAGAGGGAACATTCATCTTCTCTATGGATGCTATCTACATCAGCGAGATTTACGGACCTCCTGCAAAGGCAACCGGCTTAATCTATGACAGAATTGACTTTTTCAACTCCATTGAAAAGGTTCGGGAACTGACAAAAAAATATAACGCGACCATGATTCCCGGTCATGATTGGGATGTTTTCCAGACACTGAAAAAAGCTCCCAAATACTATGAATAATCCCATAAAGAGTTATCTGCACAAGCAGATAACTCTTTTTTTGTTAAAATCAGGTGAAATTTAAGAGATATTTTGATTTTCCCCTTTACAAATCGCTGATTTTATTATACAATAAATTGGTATGTTTATTTGATAATGATTAGGGAATCCACAGGATTCCCGTAAGATAAAACCTATATGAACGGAGGTCTTTTTCTATGTATCGTAAAGTATCAACCGAACTTTCTTTCGTTGATCGCGAAAAAGAGGTCATTGATTTTTGGAAAGAAAAAGATATATTCAAAAAGAGTATGAAAAATCGGGAAGGCTGTGAAAACTTCACCTTCTTTGATGGCCCCCCTACTGCGAACGGTAAGCCTCACATCGGTCACGTTTTGACCCGTGCAGTAAAGGACTTGATTCCTCGTTATCGTACCATGAAAGGTTACCATGTTCTGCGTAAAGCAGGTTGGGAC
>JAZRCD010000031.1:0-9677 GCA_045635425.1 Ructibacterium sp.
CCGACTTGCAAGTGCCTCTGTTGGGGAAGAACAAGTCAACCTTCTTACCCTTAATGGCACCGCCACAGTCACCGGCAATGGCATATCCGTAAACATACTGTCCGTCTACAGATTCGATGTACATCTTGGTTCCGTAAGGAATAACTCTGGGGTCAACTGCAATGACACCATAAACCAAAGGCATACCGGTAGAAGTCATACCTGCCCAGATACCATTATCAGCAGGAGATGCATCGTATGCAGTTGCCTGGAACCGTTCTACACGACTATACTTGGTAGGACGAGAGGCAGGAATCACACCCAATTCCCATACAGAATCAGGACCATATTCCACAATCTCCTTCACGGGATTTGCAAGAATGGTTTCCCGAACCAGCTTACGGCTGATTTCCTTGCCGTTTTCGTATGCAATGTCATACTCATACTCCAGAACGCCGGTTGCACCTTGCTGTACCACCTTGCGCTCGCCGGGAGCCATGTCAGGATTTTCAATCTCTTCTGTCTGATATGCAATGTCTTCCTGTACGGTTACTTTGTGATGATCATTCATCACAACAGAGATTTCAAGACCATCCCGAATGGGAGCAGTCAGAGAAGGTGTTACCACATCATCTTCATCTGTTACAATACCTAACTCTAAAAGAAAATCTTCTACCTTGGTTGCAACCGTTGTGTACTCTTTGGTTGCACCCATGTAAGTAAGGGTAACATCACCGGCACGATAAATTCGAATTACATCATCGTGACCAACTGTGTCTGCCAAAGAGAAGTTCAGTAAATCGCCTTCGTCTAACAAAATACCTTGTTTGGAAAGAATTCTGCCAACTACAGTATCAGAAGTCTGAATCTGTATGGGGGCACGTTCTGCATCTGCAATGGTAACAGTATGCGCATCAGCAATGGTGTAACCCATCATGGTCACCAAAAGCATCATGGTAATGACCGCTGTCAGTCTGCGCATTCTTGCAGAGATGCCACTCTTCTCTCCTCTCAATTTTTTTATCATCATAATCACCTCAATGTCTTTTTCAGGAAAATCCTCCCCCAAAATTCTCCAAATTGGAAAAAATTGGTTATTGATTTTCACAGCGTTATTATAACCGCATCCTCAAATTTCGTCAAATCGTAAAATTTGATTTATCTTTTGTTAAAAAGGGTAAGTTAAAGTCATTTTTGATTATCTGCGATTTTCTCCCTATTTCCTTTCAAATTCTCTTTTATTCTTCTGTTTTTAGTACAATTGGAAAAAAATGTCAGTAATTTTGGTTATTGTGCAATAAGAAATTATCTGTTATACTTAGAAAAAAGGTTTTTTGTATCAAACTTTGTTTGTAATCTCTGTGTAACAATTACGAAAAGTTTTTGTGAAACCCTTGATAATTCAGGTTTTTCGCAGTTTTTTCCTCAGGATTATTTTCCTATGGTAAATTCTTTGGGGATTTTGCACAAAAGACCGACATTTTTATGACAAATCGTACAATTTTTAATTTTTAGGAGCGATAAAAATGGATTTATCACAGCTTCGTCCTCAGGAACGTCTTGACGATCTGCAACGAAACGGACTGCACCTGATACAAAATCCGGATTGGTTCTGTTTTGGGGTGGATGCAGTGCTTCTTGCAGACTATGCCTCCGGCTCCATCAAGAAAGGATCTAAGGTATTGGATCTATGTTCCGGAAATGGTATCATCCCCCTTCTGCTTTCTGCCAAAAGTCCGGCTGAAAAAATTACCGGATTGGAGATTCAAGAGCCGGTGTGTGACATGGCAGATCGATCGGTAAAATTAAACCAACTGCAGGACAAAATTCAGATGGTTTGCGGTGATTTAAAGGAGGCAGAAACACTTTTTGGCAGGAGTTTCTTCCAATATATTACATGTAATCCTCCCTACAAGGAAGCAGGGAGCGGAATTCTCTCCTCCACCGACACTGTCACCCTTGCCCGACACGAGATTCTTTGTTCCTTAGAAGATATAATACGAGTTTCTTCTATTATATTAGAACCTCTGGGGAAATTATGCATGATTCATCGACCGGATCGTATTGCGGACATTCTTTGTCTCATGCGAAAGTATGGCATGGAACCAAAACGGCTTCGGTTTGTTCATCCATCTGCCGGCAAAACCGCCACCATGATTCTGGTGGAAGGCGCTCGGCAGGGAAAACCCGGATTGTTTCTGGATCCGCCCCTTTACATCTACCGGGAACCGGGCGTTTATTCTGAGGAAATTAACCAAATCTATGGAAGGGAGGTTCAACCATGAGCGGAACACTCTATCTTTGCCCCACCCCCATCGGGAATTTAGGGGATATTACCATTCGAACTTTGGAAGTATTGAAATCCGTGGATCTGATTGCCGCCGAAGACACCAGAGTCAGCCAAAAGTTGTTGAACCATTTTGAAATCAAGGCACCTTTGACCAGTTATTACGAGCATAACAAACGGGAAAAGGGCAGTTATCTTATCGAAAAACTTCAGGAAGGGCAAAACATTGCCGTTATTACCGATGCAGGTATGCCCGGCATATCCGATCCGGGTGAGGATTTGGTTCGCCTTTGCATTCGGGAAGGAATCCATGTGGAAGCATTGCCCGGCCCCTGCGCTTTTGCCACCGCCTTGGTGGCATCGGGAATGCCAACCGGACGATTTGCCTTTGAAGGCTTTCTCACCGTAAACAAAAAGAATCGAATGGAACATTTGGAATCCTTAAAGCAGGATACAAGAACCCTGATTTTCTATGAGGCACCCCACAAATTGATGACCACATTAAAGGACATGTACGGGGTTTTCGGGAATCGAAATATTGTCCTTGCACGGGAACTGACCAAGCGGTTTGAGGAGTATCGACGGACCACTTTGGAAGAAGCCTTAATATATTATGAAGAAACTCCTCCCAAAGGCGAATTTGTCCTCCTTCTTGCAGGTGCAGATCCCGAAGAAATTCGGGAACTTGCTCTCTCAGAACTCCCCTCTGCAGAAGAGCTCCTGCGCAAGTATGCAAAAGACGGTCTTCGTGCCAAAGAACTAACCAAGCAGGTGGCAGAAGAATTGCATCTTCCCAAACGGGAAGTCTATGATTTGTATCTGCAGATTAAAGAAAGTTTGTAAAAGAAAAAGACTTAAAACCGATGGTTTTAAGTCTTTTTTACACGTTACGGGGAAGGAACCGTATTCCAAAAAGACAGTGCCCTTAATAACTCGTGCTTTCCCGACAAGCTACTGATGCTTTTTAAATTTTGAAGGTGTTGTTTCTGTGACACTTTTGAAAACCTTTCTGAAATGATTTTCAGAATTAAATCCTACCATTTGGCTTATGGTGGAAATAGAATAGTTACTATTTTCCAAATATTTTATCGCCATATTAATCTTGATTGAATTCAAAAAATTAATCGGTGTTTGTCCTAATTTTTCTTGGAACAAATGGTAAAGAGTAGACTCGCTGACACAGCACTTTTTTGCTAAATCCGCAACAGAGAAGGCGTGGCTCCAATTGTCAGTAATAAATTCAATTGCTGTTTGCAGCGTTTTATCATATGAAATATTGGACCGCACCATTTGAGGAAGAATTTGCTGCAATAGTTTATAAAACAACGAATACGCTTCCAGTTCTTTCATACAGTCGATGGACAACAGGTTGGATATTTTTATTATGTCATTCTTGATTTTTTCATCGCAACAAATGATTTGAGGTTCATATCGGAACTGTCTGTAATGCATAAAACAACTTACATAAAGAACCTCAATTTCAGGAGTCCCGTGCCATTCAGAATAGCAATAAATATTCTCCGGGATAAATACGATATCCCCTTTGTTTACATTCAATTTTTTATTCAAATAGATATAGGTTCCGCTACCCTTTAGGATAACGCCAATACGAGTTTTTCTTCGGTTGCTGTTTCCACGACAAAAATGATAGTGCTGAAAGATATGGCTTGATGTGGAAAGATCCGAAACATAAATTTTTTCAAATTGCATTTTTCCTGCTCCTTCAGAATCGTGTGTTTGCAGAATAGTTACTTTTTTTATAGTATACCATATGGAACAAATTTTTACAAGATGATATAATATGCTTAATCTTATAAGAAGGATTATAGAGAATCATAATAAGGAGGATGAAACTATGAAAGCAATACTTGTAAATGATGATAAGAGTTTAAGATGGGATGAGGTTCCAAATCCTGTACTTATCGAAGATGAAGTTTTAGTAAAAGTTGAATATGCGGCGCTGAATCGTGCAGACCTGATGCAAAGAGAGGGAGACTATCCTCCTCCCGAAGGTTGTCCGGAATGGATGGGGCTTGAAGTTTCAGGCGAAATAGTTGAAATGACAGAGGGTGCAAAGACAAAATCAAACTACAAAATTGGTGATAAGGTTTGTGCGCTACTTGGTGGTGGCGGTTATGCGGAATTTGTTTCTGTCAAGTATGATATGTGTATGCCTGTGCCTGAAAATTGCACCATGGCAGAAGCAGCGGCAATTCCCGAAGCGTTTGCAACTGCATATTTGAAGTTGTTTATTGAAGGCCATGCCAAGGCAGGAGATACCCTGCTTATGCAGGCAGGTGCAAGCGGACTTGCCAGCGTTATCATTCCCATGGCAAAGGCTTTTGGTTTGCGCGTTATTACAACGGTCATCAGTGACCCCAAAAACATTCAGCATCTTGGAGCCGACCTTATCGTTGACACAAGAGAGCAAAATCTTCCTGAAATACTTAAAAAAGAAGAGCAGGAAGGCAGAGCGATTGACATTGCCATTGATTGCCTTGGCGGTCAAAATCTCGGTGACTGTCTGCCCTATGTGAAATACGGTTGTCGTTGGATTGTCATTGCAGCCCTTGCCGGAGCAAGTACAACCATTGACCTTAAAAACATCTACAAAAAGAATATCAGAATCGTTGGCAGCACCCTTCGTTCCCGCACTCCCGAAATGAAAGCACAAATCCTCTCCAATCTTGTCAATGAGGTTTGGGGAAAGGTAGCGGACGGCGTGATAAAACCCACGGTATATAAAGTTCTTCCGATTACAGAAGCCGAAGAGGCGCAGGATATTCTTTACCGTGGCGAAAATGTAGGTAAGGTAGTATTAAAGGTGCAATGAAAATCACAGCCTTAAAATGAGGATTTTCAGGATCACCTGTTTTTATTGATGGTGAAGAGTTGAAATTTCTTGGTATATTAACGTCAGGATTAAGCGAAGAAAATGATGATTTCTCTCCCATATGCATGTATGAACCAGCATCTAGATTGGAGAAAAAACAAAGGCAACAAAACATGAAACCACAAATTGTTAGGGCTTAATAAACCATTTTTATAATAATTACGATATTCTCACAGCTTATGAAACTATGGATTATCTTGGTATAAGGGAAAACAGCATATACAAATTATTAAAATCCGGCAAATTTAGTGCTTTTCGCATCGGTAATACCTCTGCCGTTTTTTCATCTTATTTCATCTGTAAAACCAAATAGAGCATACCCCATTTGCGGTATGCTCTGTTTTCTGTAGCAAACATAATAAAGGAGTGAATTACTATGTTTACTACAACCTTGTTAGCAAATTTATATCTTCATTACACGGAAAAGGGCTGTTTTTGGTTATTCATTTTAAACTTGTTATCATTGTTCAATTGAGCGTCTCTTCCTAATTTCCTTGACTTTTTTTCCTTTTTATGATACAATTAAGAAAACGTTTTCCCTATGTTTGCTATAAAAGGAGTTTTATCTTATGAAAAAGTTAACTTTAGAACAACATCGAGCAAGAATTAATAATATTAACACTGCTGAAGCAGATAACCATCGGTATTACCGTCGGCACCGCGTCCACGATTATTTGCCGGGACAGGTCACCTACCACTTAGGAGATCCTCTCACTTCCTTTTCCATGGCTCCGACCGACTATGATATTGCACAATTGACCGAACTTGCAGAAAGTGGAACCGGCCTTGTTCAGGTTCATGAGGAGTGGAATGATCCTCTCCGTATTCTGGGAGCAGATAAATACAGCTCTCCGGATCCTGAAGGCATGAAGAAATTCATCGACCTATGCCATAGTTTAGGTTTAAAAATCATTCCTTACGTTTCCACCGGTTACTTCCACGAATACGACCCTGACTTCCGTCAGGAATTTGTACGGGCCAACTGCTACTGTATGAACGGTATGGCCTGGAAGTACATCCAGTGTTGGGCAGGTAGCGAATATTGGCGCGATTATATCCTTCCTCGCACTTTCCACGCTATGGACGAATATGGCTTTGACGGCATATACAACGATGCCGGCTATGACGGTTGGTCTCTCGCATGGAGAAAAGCGGTTGCCGAGGGAAAGGAAAAGCCGGAATTCCCTTATGATCCTGAATTAGAAGACCTCCTTAGCACCATTTATGGTGAAATTAAGGCTCGTGGTGGTATTTATAAAGTCCATGCAAACAAGAACGACTGTCCTCCCTGCAAGGATCGTATTTATGACTATCTCTGGATCGGTGAAGGAACCGACGACCTTGCTCCCGGTATCGGCAAGGAGTATCTGGACTATGTGATTCCTTGTCCGGACTTTTTCAAGGATATTGGTGGCTCCGCAGAATTGCATTTTGCTCGGTTTATTCCCTTCATGCAATTCCCGTTGCTGACTCGAGGTCGTCCTGTTCTCGGAAAAAGCGTTGATGTAGACCTTCCTTTCTACGGCGAACGCACACCTCGCAGTGTGTACGCCTTTTATAGCCGTGTCAAGGATTATATGAAAGACCACCCCAATGGACCTTATGTGTATTCCGAATGGTCGTCCATTCCCGATGATCCCCAATACTATGTGCTCTGGCGTAAGTATTTGGCATTATATAAGCCTATGGTAGAGGAAAACAGTCTTGTCTACATCGAGTTAAGGGATTGCGCAGAAATTTTATCGCCACTTCCTGAAAACATTAGCGCATCAATGTTTGTGAACGAAGAAAAATATCTTGTTGTTTCCAACCTAACCGGAGAATCCTATACACTCGAACTTCGTGACAACTGGATTAATCGAGAAAGCAAGGAGCAGGCTAAGACGTTTATCGTTCCTACCGGTAGCCTGATATTCCTTAAAAAGGTTTTGTAATTTTAACAATGCAATTCCATAGGCTGTTTCTTTATGTACAATATTTTGATACAAAGGAAATTTCTTCAGCCTTGCAAAATCTGACATCATCGTGTATAATGAAAAAAGTACAAATCATTGAAGGTGGTGGACTATTATGATTTTACCGGTTCCTTTTCATCACGCTAAACTTCTTCCCGTTTATGTTGTTAATATTGGAAGCTATCAACACCAAACAAAAATGAATCGTCTTTATGGCCTTCCACACTACCAATTTCTGTTTTGTCTTGATGGCAGGGGCATTTTGGAAATCGAGAATGAGGTTCATGAAATTTCTACTGGCGATGCATTCTTTTTTCGCGCCAATATTCCGCACAAATATTATCCAACCGGAGAAAATTGGAGTGTCCGTTGGGTTTGTTTTGATGGCAACAACGTTCCCAATATTCTGGAGTATATGAATTTTGGCAAAAGCGAAGTTCTTCACCTATCTGATCTGGAAAGCTACAACCATCTGTTAGATTCTATGACAAATCTTTTTTGGATTGACGAGTCTGGTTTGGAGAGTAAACTCTCTGCACTAATTTACAAACTTTTGATGATGCTGGGCGAACACAAAAACATTCTAAACACCAGCGAGAACCTCTCTGAAAATAAGCACTATGAAAAATTAGCTCCTGTTATTGCTATGCTAAAAGAACGTTATGCACAAGATATTAGCTTACAGGATATGGCTGCCACCATTGATGTCACCAGCAATCATCTTTGTCGCCTTTTTCAGCAAGTATATGGTGTATCACCGAGTAAATACTTAATGAACCTGCGAATCACTATGGCAAAGCAACTACTTTGTTCCTTACGCACAAGAAAAATAAGAGACATTGCCGTATCTGTCGGTTTTAAAGACTCTAGTTATTTTTGCTCCGTCTTTAAGAAATTTGAAGGAGTAACCCCGGATAAATTTCGACAAATGAATGTATTCTAATTTAACGTTCTAACGAAAAAAGATGATAGTCACAAAATGTGACTATCATCTTTTCTTATCTTGGTCACTTTTTGAGCCAATTTATTTCCCATAGAGTTATTTTGATGCTATCTCTACAACCTTATGTCTTGCAATACAGTTCAAATTACCAAAGCCATCCCACAAAAATACTTTAATATAGCTTACCTCATCAAGCGCACCTGACAATTGAACCTGATTGACAGTAGCGGCATCTGCAATCTTTACAACTTCAAGATTGTCTTCCTCGTTATAACCGGCAAGAATCAACTTTCCACTCTCGGTCTTTTGAGAAAGAAGAGCACGAAGCGCACCGGGAGTTGAAACAGAATACACACCCTCGGTAGCAGTTAATTTCGCAATGCTATTACCACCATCAGTCAGTACCACATCGTTCTGGGGAATGTCCATGTAAACCTGAATATCCTTCACAAAAGCATCTGTAGTCGGTGTAACTCTCCAATAATCATAAGCGGATCCGCCACCATTAATGGCACCCTGAATATAACCCGCATAAATCCATGCAGAATCTGTTGCATCTGCAGGACGGAAATAGAGACTTACTTTAGGACTGACTGCAGGAGAACCATCACTTACAAGGGTTGTTGCTACGTCGTCCTCGCGAACAAACAAGAAGTCATAATAACCTGTGCTAAAGTCAAAGGAAGTGTCACCATTCCACTGGAGAGCACCATCTCCGGTGTGAGTCGCAAAATTGGTACCACTTTGAGAGAACCGTTTCTTGTTGATTTCCAGACGGAATCTTGTGGCATCCGCATAGCCATAGGTATCACCATAGGTTGACTCAATAATGGTTTGTCCGGAAATTTTAGCAGTCAACTTGATTGCCTTTGCCTGCTTGTCAAAAGCACACCATGCATTTCCATCCGGAGTCCATGTATTCAGTACTGTTGCATTCAACTTAAGTGCACCTTCGGTTGCATCCATAGCAGGACCGCCTTTATCCCATGTACCATTTGCCATATTAGCAGCAACTGTCAAATCGCCTAACAGATCTTCATCACTTACAACGTCACCCAAAGCAGAAGCACTGTTTTGAGCACCTCTTTGATAAAGCTTTATGTTCTTGATATAGCTAGCTCCGCCATTGCTATGGAAACAGAAATATCCGTTGTTTCCATCATGGGGGCTAACATATCCTTGGAAGCTTTGAACATAAACCCATTGGCCTTTCGTTCCGACAACAGGGCGATAGTACAGATCTCCGGTAGGTACTGTTACGGTAGCATCTCCATCATCTTCTGCCGCTGTTAAAACGGTCTTTTCTCCCAGAACCATCATAAACTCATAATAAGCATCTGCAAAGGTTACACCACTGGTAAGGCTTATGTAGGATATGCTATCTCCTAAACCGGGGGATGCTAACGTGCCATAGGGAGACCAACGATTTTTCTTGATGGTAAAACGCAAGCCGTTGTTTTCATCAATGGGGAAATTCACTCTTAATTCTTTTCCATCGGTAATTTTTGCCACAAAGCTTACTGCATCAACATCACCTGCATAAAGGGCTGTGCTATCCGGTCTCCAACCCAATCTCTTGCTTGAAGCCAGTGTATATCCGGCATCTGCAGCCGCAGAAGG
>JAZRCD010000032.1:0-3388 GCA_045635425.1 Ructibacterium sp.
AAAAGGGGCTACCGCCCCTTTGGAAACCCCGTGTTTTACGGAAACAAGGAGGAATTATCGGGAGTTTAAGGGGGCAATGCTCTCTTTTTGGCTCCGCCCATAGGCGGAACAATGGCGCCGGGGCAAGGTCGGCGCAACGGGGTCCGGCAAAAATAACCTTAACATATGAACTATTCAATCTTTTAGGAGGCTTTCTTATGAAAAAATTGGTCGTTTTTTTAATTTGTTGTTCTCTATTACTACCTATCCTCCCTGTAAATGCCTATTACAATGCTACTGCAGAGGTTAATCAAATTCGTGATTTTATATCACGGGGGCTCTATCTCGAAGCAATGAAAGTATGCACAGAAACACTGGCATGGCACGAACTTTCCTCTGACGATATTACTCTCATTAAAAAACTTAAAAATGATGCTGAATGGGAATATAATCAGTATTTAAAAGAACAATCCCGGTGGAAAACCTATCGTTTGAGTGACTGGGGCATTGGCTTTAAATCAACCTATAATCTAAGACCATATATAGACTATAATCTACGGATTTATTCTTCAAATAACAATGATCATATCATCCTCAATCGATATCGTAATGGACAATCCATTCCCGTTTTAAATGGCTATCAAGCTTCATCTATTAATGGTTTGTTGACACAACATGTCAATTATCTAAAGGGCATCGAAATACCTGATCCATATAATGCAGGCTGTATTGGAAAATGTGAGGTTTTGTCAGTATCTTCAACCAATGTAGGATCAATCAATGCAAAACAAGCAACTGTCCGTCAATACATCAATGATTATGGCTACAAACATTATGTTATCACAAGGTATATTGTCTTTGAGCGTGGAAATTATTTCTATGTTTTAAATATGTCTCAATATCAAAGCACGTGGTCTGATTCTTTTTATGAGGTGATGGAAGAAGTGAGAAAAACCCTCTATTTTTATTAATTTCTACCCCACTCTACACCTCATCCGACGGCTAACGCCGCCACCTTCCCCTCAAGGAGAAGGCTTTCCCTCATTTTCCGGATAATTTATCGCATAATAAGTGCGCAGAAAATTAGGTGAGATTGGTTTGTGACAAGTCTTTCTTGGAAGGGCGTGTACTTTGTGTACATAACCGACCAAGGAAGGCGCTGGCGCGAGCCAAGATTGCCTGATTTTCAAGCACAGCTGGAGTATACTATGACTAACTTTTACAAAAAATTCTTTCTACTCATGATTCCCATGGCGCTTAAGGAACTGATCTCCTCTTTGGTGAACCTTATCGACACCATTATGGTGGGACAACTGGGGGAAACCGCCATTGCATCGGTGGGAATCGGAAATCAGGTTTACTTTCTCTTTACCGTCTTTCTCTTCGGTATCAGTTGCGGTGCAGGCGTCTTTGCCGCCCAGTTCTGGGGCACCAGAGATATTAAGGGAATGCGACGGGTTTTGGGACTTAACCTGATTCTTTCCACTCTGCTTGCCCTTCTGTTTATTCTGGCGGCACTCTTTCTGCCAAAACAGATATTTCAGGCCTTTAAGGCAAGTCCCGCCGTCCTGGCCGAGGGAATCCCTTACCTGAGAATCGTCTCTTTGGGCTATCTTGCCACCGCTGTTACCATCGCCTTTGATATGAGCATCTGCTGCAGCGAGCGAGCGGCTCTTCCCTTTTTGGTTCGGGTTATCGGCCTTTTGGTCAATGTGCTTTTGAACTGGGTTCTCATCTTCGGAAAGCTGGGCGCACCTGCCCTTGGTGTAAAAGGTGCCGCCATTGCCACCGTCATTGCAAGAACCACCGAAATGGTCGTGATGATCTCGGTAGTCTATGGCAAAAAAATGATTCAGGCGGCAAAATGCTCCGAACTTTTTGATATTCCTAAGTCGTTAATTGGCAAATTCTGGAAAACGGCAACCCCCGTTATCCTGAACGAGATGGCATGGGCGCTGGGAATTACCACATATTCTTGGGTTTTTGCAAGAATCAGTCCCGATGCCATGGTGGTTGTGACCATTGTCCAGAATATGGAACGGCTGATGCTGGTCTTCTTCCATGGGGGCGGAAATGCGGCAGGAGTCTTTGTGGGGAAGGCGGTTGGTGCAGGGAAGCCTAAGGATGCCATTCTGTACGCCAAGCGGTTGACGGTCTTGACCTTGGTGTTTTCCGTGGTTTTCTGTACGATTTTCATTTTTGCACGGCCTTTGATGTTACTACCCTATCAGGTGTCCGAGACGGTGTATCAGTTGTCTATGGATATGCTTTTCATTACTGCGGTGATGATGATAGTAAAGTCTACTACGTTTTTGTTGATTGTAGGAGTCTTCCGTAACGGCGGAGACACCAAGACCGCCGCAATGATTGATATTGGCTCCCTTTGGGGGATTGGCGTACCGGTGGTGGCTCTTTCGGGCTTGGTGTTTGGCCTGCCCTTGATTGCCTGCTACGCCATTATGAGTATAGAGGAAATTGTGAAGTTAATCTTCTCCCTCCTCCGCTTCCGTGGAGAAAAATGGATACGGAATGTGGTGGAATAAAGGGCAAGGAATAATGAATAACAAAAGAAAAAAGTCGGCAGAAGCCGACTTTTTTTATATTTACATTATTCTAATCCTGCAAAAAACTCATCATAGGAACATTCGTATATCTTTTGCAAGGTAACAATAACACTTGCACGGACATTCAATTCCCCTGCTTCATATTTCGCGTAAGTGGTTCTTCCTATATCGCATCCGCGTCTTTGAAGTTCCGCACATAGTTTTTCCTGCGATATTCCTGCCACATCTCGTAATCGTCTTAAATTATCCCCTATATTCAGGTCTCTCCGAATTTTTTGTTCCATATCCATTCCCTCTATTTTGACCAGTATTGGTTGCAATTTTCTTTATTGTATGCTATAATAAGCAGGAATATTGTCCGTGATACTGGTCAATCGTTCAGAAAAGAGGAAAAAATATGATCTGTTGTGTTACCGGGCACCGCCCCGATGGATTCCCTTTTTCCAGAAGCCCAGATGATCCAAATTATGTCAAGTATAGGGAAACTCTATTGCAAACCGTTGAAGGACTCATCCGTCAAGGCTACACCCATTTCATAACGGGCATGGCAGACGGGGCTGATCAGGATTTTGCCCGTATCGTTTTACAGTACAAGTCAAACCACCCGCACATCTTGCTGGAAGCCGCTCTCCCTTATCCCAACAACGCCGCAAAGCATATCAGCGTGGCGGCAAAGGAACGGGCAGAAATTCAGGAAAAGTGCGATGTAGTCACGGCGGTATCTCCTGCCTACCATCGGGGGTGTATGCAGAAGCGCAACGTTTATATGGTGAACAAAGCGGATCTGGTTTTAGCGATATGGAGTGGTGTGGAAAAAGGCGGCACGTGGAATACCATCCGCTATG
>JAZRCD010000033.1:0-9230 GCA_045635425.1 Ructibacterium sp.
TAGCACCAACAAGGAGTAACAGAAAGGGTGATGTCGACTCCTTCTTTTTTGAACTTGTCAGCACAAGCGGCTGCCTCGGGGACACGACCGATGCTGGAATCAGCGATGACAACCTTTACGGGTTCACCGTTGCAGTAGAAGAGGTTTTCCTCAAACAATTTCTTTGCGGCCTGAGCCATAGCCATGGTCTGACCTTCCAGACTTTCGCGGAGTTTCATAGGACCGCGACGTCCGTCAATACAGGGGCGAATGCCAATAACGGGATAATCGCCAACATATCTGTTTTTTGCCATAGTTTGTACATCCTTTCTTAATTTGTTTTTATTAAAATGCGTGATAAATTATGTGCTTTCCATTATATTATATATTAGCTTAAAAAGAAATTCAATGGAGTTTTCAACAACAAAATATGGATTTTTTGGCATTCGTGAGGAGAGAAATAAGAGATGATATCTTTCACAAAAATAGATGGAAATGATGGAGAAGAAATAGTGATTTTTTTGACAAAAAAATCACAAAAAACTCTTGATAAATTTGGAAAATTAGGGTACAATGAATGATAGTTTCTAATGTTAGCAGATGCTTTGCATAGAATTAGCCCTCGTATGAGGGAATTATAATATTGTTGGGAGGAATTTCTCATGAACAAAAAAACAGTAGATGACATTCAGGTACAAGGTAAAAAGGTTTTGGTTCGTTGTGACTTTAACGTTCCGATTCAGGACGGTAAAATCACCGATGAAACCAGAATTGTTGGTGCTCTGCCCACCATTAAGAAGTTGGTAGATGACGGTGCAAAGGTAATCCTTTGTTCCCATATGGGTAAGCCCAAGGGTGAACCCAAGCCCGAACTTTCTCTGGCTCCGGTTGGTAAGCGTCTTTCCGAGCTTCTGGGTAAGGAAGTTGTTTTTGCTGCAGATGACAACGTAGTTGGCGAAAATGCAAAGGCTGCAGTTGCTGCTATGAAGGATGGCGATGTTGTTCTTTTGGAGAACACCAGATATCGTGCAGAAGAGACCAAGAACGGTGAGGCGTTCAGCAAGGATCTGGCATCCTTGGCAGATGTATTCGTAAATGATGCATTCGGTACTGCACACCGCGCACATTGTTCCAATGTTGGTGTTACCGAATACCTGGATACCGCAGTTGGCGGATACCTGATTAATAAGGAAATCGAATACCTGGGCAATGCAGTAAACAACCCTGTAAGACCTTTGGTTGCAGTACTGGGTGGTTCTAAGGTTTCTTCTAAGATTTCTGTTATTAACAACCTGCTTGAGAAGGTTGACACCTTAATCATCGGTGGTGGTATGGCTTATACCTTCATGAAGGCTCTGGGTGAAGAAGTTGGTGACTCTTTGTTAGAGGAAGATTACATCGAATATGCAAAAGAAATGATGACCAAGGCAGAAGAGAAGGGTGTAAAACTTCTGATTCCTGCAGATACTGTTGTTGCAACTGATTTTGCAAATGATGCAGAGAGCAAGACCGTTGAGCGCGGCGGCATTGAAAAGGGTTGGCAGGGTCTTGATATTGGTGAAAAGACCATCGCTCTTTACAAGGATGCTTTGAAGGATGCAAAGACCGTTGTTTGGAACGGACCTATGGGTGTATTTGAAATGCCTAACTTTGCAAAGGGTACCAATGCCATTGCAACCATGCTGGCGGATTTGGATGCAACCACTATCATCGGTGGTGGTGACAGTGTTGCGGCAGTAAATCAGGCAGGTCTTGGTGACAAGATGAGCCACATTTCCACCGGTGGTGGTGCTTCTCTGGAATTCTTAGAGGGCAAGGATCTTCCCGGTGTTGTTGCACTGAACGATAAATAAGAAACTCTTAATCCAAAAGACCGATGATACTCGGTCTTTTGGTGTGTTTACAAATCATACCAAAGGAGAGAAATGAAATGAGAAAAAAGATTATTGCAGGTAACTGGAAAATGAATAAGACTCCCGCTGAAGCAAAGGCTTTGGTTGCGGAGATGAAGGGCAAGGTTGCAGATGCAGCTTGCGATGTAGTTGTATGTCCTACCGCTGTATGTATCCCCGGTGTTCTGGATGAACTCAAGGGTGCTAACATTTCTGTTGGTGCACAGAACGTTCACTTCAAAGAGAGTGGCGCATACACCGGCGAACTGGCAGGCAACATGCTGAAGGAAATTGGTGTTGAATATGTTATTATCGGTCACTCCGAGCGTCGTCAGTATTTTGGTGAAACCGATGAAACTGTTAACCTGAGAACTAAGGCAGCTATCGCTGCAGGTTTGACTCCTATCGTTTGTGTTGGTGAGAGCCTTCTGGAACGTGAACAGGGTATTACCGATGATACTGTTCGTCGTCAGACTAAGATCGCATTCTTGGAGATTCCTGCAGAGCAGGCAAAGGATGTTGTTATCGCTTACGAGCCTGTATGGGCTATCGGTACCGGTAAAACCGCAACTGCAGATCAGGCAGATGAAGTTTGCGGTATCATTCGTGAGACCATCAAGGGTCTTTATGGTGCAGAAACTGCAGAAGCAATCCGCATCCAGTACGGCGGTAGCATGAATGCAGACAATGCGGCAGAACTTCTGGCAAAGCCCAACATTGACGGTGGTCTGATTGGCGGCGCAAGCCTGAAGGCAGAGGATTTCTCTGTAATCGTAGCTGCTGCAAAATAAATTAGCGGAAGGACAGAAAAGGATATTATGAATAAAAAACCTTATGCTCTGATTATTTTAGATGGATATGGTGTGAATGATCTTCATGATGGAAATGCCATCTATGCGGCAAAGACTCCTAACATGGATCGATATATGCAGGAATGTCCTCATAGCATCGTTCATGCATCCGGTATGGATGTTGGCTTGCCGGAAGGACAGATGGGTAACTCCGAGGTAGGTCATACCAACATCGGTGCAGGTCGTATTGTATATCAGGAACTGACCAGAATCACCAAGTCCATCAATGATGGTGATTTCTTTGAAAATCCTGTTCTCTTGGCGGCGGTTGAAAACTGCAAGAAGAATAACAGTGCCCTTCACTTGATGGGACTGTTGTCTGATGGTGGTGTTCACAGTCATAACCAACACCTGTACGGCTTGTTGAAGTTAGCCAAAGAGAAAGGGTTAACAGATGTTCATGTACACTGTTTCTTAGATGGTAGAGACGTGCCTCCCTCGTCCGGTGCAGAGTTTGTAGAAGCACTGGTAGAGAATATCCGTGAAATCGGCGTTGGCGATATTGCAACGGTGATGGGTCGGTATTATGCTATGGATCGTGACAATCGTTGGGATCGCGTGGAAAAAGCCTACAATGCAATGGTGCTGGGAGAAGGAAACACTTGTGAGTCTGCCGTAACTGCAGTTAAAGAAAGTTATAACGATGGCGTTACCGATGAATTTGTTGTTCCTACCGTAGTGGTTAAGGATGGAAACCCTGTTGGCAGAATGCAGAAGAACGATTCCATTGTGTTCTTCAATTTCCGTCCCGACCGTGCTCGTGAAATCACCAGAACTTTGGTTGATCCTGCTTTTGATGGTTTTAACAGAGAATTCTTTGATAACTTCTATGTATGTATGACTCAGTACGATGCATCTATGCCCAATGTGGAAGTTGCATTTAAGCCGCAGACCTTGACCAATACTTTTGGTGAGTATATCAGCAAGAATGGTCTTCGTCAGCTTCGTATTGCAGAAACTGAGAAGTATGCTCATGTTACCTTCTTCTTCAATGGCGGTGTTGAAACTGTGTGTGAAGGTGAAGATCGTGCATTGATCAACTCTCCCAAGGTTGCAACCTATGATATGCAGCCGGAGATGAGTGCTTATGAGGTAACCGACGAGGCAATCAAGAGAATTGAGAGTGGCGAATACGATGTTATCGTCCTGAACTTTGCAAACTGTGATATGGTAGGTCATACCGGTGATTTTGATGCAGCGGTTAAGGCGGTAGAGGCAGTCGATGAATGTCTCGGTAAGGTAGTGGATGCCCTTCAAAAAATGGATGGCGTTGCTTTGATTACTGCAGACCATGGTAATGCGGATCAAATGGTGGACAACGAAAATGGCGGTGCATTTACTGCACATACCACCAATGTTGTTCCTTTGGTTCTCATTGGCAAGGAAGATGCAGAACTGAAGCCGGGTCGTCTGGCTGATTTGGCACCTACCATGCTTGATTTAATGAATCTTGACAAGCCTGACGAAATGTCCGGTGAAAGTTTGTTGGTTCGTAAATAAGATAAAAGAGCCTGATTTTTAGGCTCTTTTTTTTGTATGCAATTTGAAAAAATGGGAAATACTACTGAAAATGCCAAAGGAGGAAATAACCATGAGTGTTTCATTTTCAGTAAGTAAAACCAAGGAAAATCTAATGCGAGCTTTCGCAGGAGAAAGTCAGGCAAGGAATCGGTATACCTTTGCCGCAGGTCAGGCAAAGAAGGAAAACTTACATGCAGTTTCAGAAGTGTTTTCCTACACCGCGGGACAGGAAAAAGAGCATGCGGAGATTTTTTATAACTATCTGAAGGAGTGTTCCGGAGAAAACATCCGGATTGATGGAAGTTATCCTGTGGATATTTATGAGAATACGGTAAAACTACTTCGGTCAGGACAGCATAATGAATATGAAGAGCATGACGATGTTTACCAGGGATTCGGAGATGTGGCAAAGGAAGAGGGGTTTGTAGAAATAGCAGAGGCATTTTATAAAATTGCAAAAATTGAAAAATCTCATGGGGACCGATTTGGTATGTTGGCGGAGTTGTTGGAAGGTAATAAGTTGTATACAAGCGAAACCTCACAAAAGTGGGTTTGCCTAAATTGCGGTCATATTCATGAAGGAAAAGAAGTTCCGCCTAAATGTCCTGTTTGTCAACATGATAGAGGATATTTTATTCCTGAGGATCTTGCGCCGTATCATCAAAGTTAAAAAGGTTGTCATAATGACAACCTTTTTTTGTTTGCCGGAAAGTATTGATTTGTTGCATCATAGAATGAAACAGGAAGGAGTGATTAAGATGACCTACACATTTAGTGAACTGAGAGCGAAGGAAGTGATTCACACAGGAGATGGTGAGCGATTAGGGTTTGTATCAGATATAGAGATTGATGCGGTTACGGGAAGAGTATTATCCCTTCGTGTGCCGGGCGGATATCGAATGCTCGGTATCTTCGGGAGAGAACCGGAACGGGTGATTCCATGGGAAAATATCAAAAAAATAGGTGATGATTTAATTATGGTAGAACGGCTTGGAAGAAACAGCGATACATAAAAAACGCTTCCCTATGGGAAGCGTTTTTAAATTACTCTTGTTCTTCGATTTCCTGCTCGTATTCAGCGGCAGTGCCAAATTCCTGATCATAGGTGTCACGAAGATTACCACGGTTGTTCCGAACAATGGCAACGCACTGTTCCATTTCCTTGATGGCGCCCAAAGCAACCTTTTCAACTGTTTCAAGCAAGGAATCAGAATAACTGTAAGCAGATGTCTTGATTTCATTTGCTTCGTTGTTGGAACTGTCAACGATTTGCTTACCACGAATCACAGCCTGCTTGGTGATTTCGTTTTCATCAACCATAGAAACGGCCTTCTTCTGCATGGTGGTAACAATGTTATCAGCCTCAGCCTGCGCTTCTTGCAGAATTCTCTGCCGTTCTTCCTTGATCCATTTTGCCTGCTTTAAGTCATCAGGAAGCTTTAATTTCAGTTCCTGCAGAACATCTAAAAGCTCATCCCGTTCCAGAATACAACGTCCGGAAAAGGGAACAGAAGCACCTTTCTCAATAATATCTTCTAACTCATCCAATAATTCTAATGCGTCCATGGATAGTCCCTCCTAAATAAAATATTAGAAAGCGGTTAATTTTCTTTACACCGCTCATTTATAACTGAAATTAAGCAATCCGGAACAAGACCGGACAAAGAACCGCCGTATTTGGCGACCTCTTTTACAAGACTGGAACTTAAGAACATATAATCCTTTCGAGCAGGAATAAATAAAGTTTCAATCTCTGAGGATAAAGCGTTGTTTGTCAGCGCCATCTGGAATTCGTATTCGTAATCCGAAAGAGCACGAATACCTTTGATGATGACATTGCCACCAACTTCTTTCATAAAATCAACCAACAAGCCTGAGAAGGAATATACTTTCACATTGGGATAATCAGCCAAAGCTTCCTCGAGCATAGCGACACGTTCTTCTGCAGAAAAAATAGGAGACTTGGAGTTGTTCACAAGTACTGCCACAATTACCTGATCAAAAAGACGGGACGCTCGATCGATAATATCAAGATGTCCGTTTGTGCATGGGTCGAAACTACCCGGATAAACTACTGTGTTCATACTGTCACCTTTGTAAAAGTGTAATTACTGTTTTACCGTATTTTGCAACACGCCGGACGGAAAACGGAACATCCTCAACGGATTCGCCGTTTTCCTCGCTTTCAACCACGATAATGCCGTTTTCCCGTAGTATGTTTTTTTCTGCAATCTCCGAAAGAACCGGTTTGAGAAGACCTTTGTTGTAGGGAGGATCCAGAAAAATCAAATCAAAGGAATCAGAACATTCCTTGAGAAAAGCAAGAGCGTCTTTGCAGAACACTCCGGCAGTTTCTTCCAGGCGTGCGGTGGAAAGGTTGTCCTTAATCAGTGCAACAGACTGTCTGTTCTGATCTACAAAAACTGCACGAGAGCAATGTCGGCTCAAAGCCTCAATGCCCAACGCTCCGCTTCCGGCAAACAAGTCAAGGACCGATTCGCAGGGAAGGCAGAACTGCAATAAATTAAAAACAGACTCCTTCACACGGTCTGTGGTAGGACGGGTATTCATTCCGTCAGGAGATTTAAGTTTTAATCCTTTTCGCATGCCGGAAATAATCCGCAAAGCCAAATCCCCCAATCGAAAAAATGTATACCTACATAATAATATTTATATCTTACTTCAAGACATTTGTCAAGATGTTTTTTGACTTAACATGGTGTATTTTGGAAAAAAAGAAACCCCGCCGTGCCGTAAACTCGAGGCGATGTAAAAACCTGGTAACCAGGTGGGAAAACGCCCAAAAACTTTACAAGTCCACTGGATGCTAAAAAGCATGAGGCATGTGCGCCGCTTTTGGAGACAAAACCCCTTAAAGAGAGTGTTGGTTTTACATTGATACCTCTATTACGTACAAAGCAGGGAACGAAAACAGTATACCATACAATTTGAAAAAAAACAAGAGGATAATCGTATTTTTCGAAGTAATTTCCTGACATGAGTGGTAATATTTCTGTCCTGTTACAAAGATTTCTTGTTTTTTACAATGCATTTACAAAATATTATTTTCTTAGAAAACCCATTGCAATCCGAAATGGTTAACGTATAATGAAATATATACATGACATCACGGAAATTGAGACGGGAGGGAAGACGCCGTGCGGATTGAAAAAATCAGCAATGACAAACTAAAAGTTATGATTGATGGGCAGGAAGCAGAGCGGATGAATCTGTCTTTCCATAACATCAGCAATAATACACCGGAAGCACAAAAGTTACTTCGTATTGCCATCAAAATGGCAGAAGAGAATGTGAACTTTTCTGTTGACGGTTCTAAATTGTTTATTGAAGCGGTTCAGGACGATGATTGGGATGGCTTTGGAATGATGATTACAAAGGTTGCCGGCGAAGAAGAACTGAGCCGTGCCATTGCCCAATGTAACTACAGAGGCACCATCAAACGATCCAGTTTGACCATTTCTGCACAAGCGCAGGATGAGAAATTTATTTTTTGTTTCTATGATTTTGATAACGCATGCATGGCTGCAGACGAAATCAAAAATTATTTTAACGGATATAGTTCCTTGTTCAAATATCAGAGTAAATTCTATCTTGTATTGACCCCTGAAAGCAGCGATGGTTTTCGTATGATGGAAACAGTTCTTTCAGAGTTCGGAGAAAAGGTGGAAAATTCTCGATACATGATGGGACGGCTGAATGAATACGGTGAAAGAATGATTGCAGAGCATGCATTGCAGATCATGCAGGAGTATTTCCCTGTCTATGAGTTGAATCGATAAATCGGAAAAGCAAAAGAAAAGAGAAAAAGTCTTGCGTATTCCGAAAAATGTGTTATAATGACAGATATATTTTAGATTGCACTCAAAGATGTGTGCATACAATGAGGTACAACAGGATGATAAATCGGATGAAGCAATACTTGGCGAAAATGGAATATTCTTTCTTTTGCTTTAGCTTTTTTGGCTACGGCTATTTTTGCTTTACCAATTTTCCAAAATCCTTTGGACCTATGCCTGCGGTAATGTAGGGAAAAGCTTTATCATTTGAAATGAATGAAGGGCGGGTTCGAAGGAACCTGCCCTTTTTTGTTAAATATATTATTTGGAGGAATAAGCCATGGTAGTAATTTTAAAACCGAGAACAACAGAGGAAGACGTACAAAAGGTAACTTCCTATATCAAAGATATGGGACTGGATGTTATGGTCAATGCCGGTGTGGATTGTACCGTATTAGGTTTGCTTGGAGATACACGCAGAATTGATCCTGACACCCTGATGCTGAATTGTCATGTAGATCGCGTTATGCGAATCGCAGAACCTTTCAAAAAGTCAAGCAGAAAATTCCATCCGGATGATACGGTTGTAACAGTTGGCGATGCGGCAATCGGTAAGGAAAAAAACTTCAGTATTATTGCCGGACCTTGTTCTGTAGAAAGCGAAGCACAGATTCTGGAAGTTGCAGAGGATGTAAAAAAAAGCGGAGCCAAATTGCTTCGTGGCGGTGCGTTCAAGCCGAGAACATCACCATACTCTTTTCAAGGCTTGGAATTGGAGGGAATCCGTCTTCTCAAGGAAGCAAAAGAAGAAACCGGTCTTCCCATTGTGACAGAGATTATGTCTCCCAATCTGGTAGAGGCATTTGAAGAAAATGTTGATGTGATTCAGGTAGGGGCACGGAATATGCAGAACTTTGACTTGCTCAAAGAACTGGGTAAGTGCAAAAAGCCTATACTCTTAAAGAGAGGTCTTTCCTCTACCATTGAGGAATGGCTTATGTCTGCGGAGTATATTCTCGCAGGCGGTAATCCTAATGTAATCCTCTGCGAAAGAGGTATCAGAACCTTTGAAACCTATACCAGAAATACTCTGGATTTAAGTGCGATTCCGGCTGTTAAGAAGTTGAGTCACCTGCCTGTTATTGTGGATCCTTCTCACTCAGCGGGTATGAGTTGGATGGTAGAACCCC